>CAJQQY010000342.1 GCA_905480595.1 uncultured Saprospiraceae bacterium
GAAAGTGAATATCCATTGTAAAAATATATATAGTCGTCAATAATAAATGAAGAAGGTGCCCATCGTGAAGAACCAGGATGAGGAGGTCTGCCATTCCATTTATCTTCTACAGGATCATATTCCCAAAACTCTCCAAAAGGCATAACATTATGATCATCCCCATCTCCACTTAAAACATAACCTTTGCCACCATAGCTGAATTGAGTACCTGCTACTCGACCTTCTGAAGGAAGGGTAGACATTTGTTCCCACCCTTCTGTTTGTGGATCGTATCGATACAATTCATCGAAAATATTTACACCCCCAGCATTATTATTCCCATGTCCTAATCCAGCATAAATGTAATCACCGATAGCAAATTGATATGGGTGATGTCTTGGAAGATCTGGAAAGTCAGGTTTCTGAGACCAAGTATTAGAGGCCATATCATATTCCCACCAATCATTCATATTTCCAGTAGATCCATTTCCCATTCCCATAAAAATTTTGCCTTGATGAGCGATAAATGCAGGGTGAATACGTGGTTGACAAGGGCAACTAGCTAGCTCTGTCCAAGTATTTGCATCTGGATCAAAAACCCACAAGTTATCGAGGTAATTATTATTAGGATCAACACCGAAGCCAATATATGCTTTGCCATCCCATGTGTCGCCAATTCCAAATCCACGACTCGGACCAGGGAAATCATCCTCTTGAGTCCAAGTGTCTGAAGTTGGATCATAAGTATAAGATCGACTAGATGGAACTTCATTGATACTACCTGTCACGGAATATCCAATACCATTCAGCCCAAAACCAATACTATGGTGACTTCTGTATGGTGATTCATTAAGCAATTCCCAAGTTTGGGCATTGACAGAGAAAAGTAAAGTGAATGAAAAAAAGAGAATGAATAGGTGTTTAGTCATTTCGTAAGTTTTTTTAATTGGAAAATGTGGTTAGTAACCAAAATATTTTGAATAACAAACCTAAGACAGAATAGTTGATAATTGAAAAATGAATGATGTATTTGTAGTCTATTTTACATTGAAACTATTGATTAGAATTTAAATACGCTTAATGTTAGTTTCTTTTTATATAAAACTAGTCCTTATCTGAAGATTAAGAGTTTTTTTGCTGATAAAAATCAAATCAATAAATAACATAAGTCATCTTTATTTAATAAAGAATCTAACACCTTTGGAATGCAAATTATAATCTACATTAAATAAGAGGCAAAAAAAATTAGAGTAAATGGAAATATAAATCACGTAAAAAAAAATAGGTGACTCCGTATTTTTTAACGTTCTTTTAAAACCAAATACGATGAAAAAATATTTGAAATTTTTCTTGTTTTTATCCTTTGCAGTATTATTACTTCCTACCTGTAAAGATGATGACACCACACCAGAATTAACTTGTGAAGAAAAGATTGAAAATTTAAAAATCAATCAATTCCAAGTAATTGGTAGTCATAATAGTTATCGACAGCGAACTTTTGCACCAATCTTGCAATATCTTTTTGATAGTTTACATCTATTGCCTCCTGGATTTACTCCAGCTGTTTGGGACTATGATCATGTTTCTTTAGATGAACAGTTTTCTGATTATGGTATTCGAAGTATCGAAATAGATGTTTACAATGATCCTAACGGAGGTTTATTTTACCTCCGAATTGGTAATGGTGCTGTTGGTGCAGATCCAATTTCTAATGAACCAAAATTGCTTGAACCTGGATTGAAAGTAATGCACTTTCCAGATTTAGATTATAACACACATTACTTAACTTTCAAGGATGCCATAACTGCCGTAAAAAATTGGTCAGCAAGCAATCCTAACCATGTGCCTATTTCCATTATGGTAGAGACCAAAGAAGATAGTCCAAATGCGTTGTTAGGTGATCCTTTTACGGTTACCATTCCTTTTGATAAAACAGCGGTGGAGTCTATTGATCAAGAAATCAAGGATGTTTATGGTAATGATCTTACAGGAGTTATGACACCTGATGATTTACGAGGAACTTATGCTTCTCTTAATGAAGCGGTTTTAGCTAATAACTGGCCTACATTAGGAAACGCTCGTGGAAAAGTCATGTTCATATTGTCAACTAATAGTGATATGAAAGCAGCATATTTAGATGGACATGCGACTCTGGAAGACCGAGCGATGTTTGTTTTTTCTCAAGCAGGAAATGCAGAAACTGCCTTTGTGAAATTAGATGATCCTTTAACAGATGAAGCAGCTATCAAAACTGCTGTAGGCGAAGGATATATCGTTAGAACTAGAGCTGATGCTAATACCTTAGAAGCGCGAAGTGGAGATACTCAAAGAAGTGAAGCTGCCTTAAGAAGTGGAGCTCAAATTGTATCTACGGATTACTACAAACCAGATGGTCGAGCAGATTGGAGTGATTATTCTGTTGAGTTGCCGAATGGAGTAGTGGCGAGAATAAGTCCAGTTTTCAATGAGTCAATAGATTTGACTTGTGGTGTGAAGGAAAACTAATTTTATGCAATACATTTTTGTCAAATAAAGAAGAGGCTGTCTCATAAGTAAAATTATGGGGCAGCCTTTTTCTATTTAGAGAAGAATTGATTATTTTTAAAGGTATGAAAAAGCATAAAAAGAAAGGACACAATAAGGTAGTGTTCAAGGAGTACACCCAAAATCAGCTGT
>CAJQQY010000343.1 GCA_905480595.1 uncultured Saprospiraceae bacterium
TGGAAAACATAGAAGAAGGTTTCACTATTTTAGAAGCAGCTGAAGAAAATGACGTTCACTTAAGTCATAATTGTGGTGAAGTTTGTGCCTGCAGCACATGCCATGTTTATGTACATTCAGGAGACGAATTTTTGGAAGAAATTTCCGACAAAGAAGAAGACTTTATTGACCGAGCAATCAATCCTAGATTGGAATCTAGATTAGGATGTCAATGTGTAATCTTGGAAAAAGATGCTGTAATTGAAGTTGAAATTCCAGATCAATCTCGAATCATCGGACACGAACACTAATTTAATTTTCGAATGAAAAATTTTGATTTTTGAATGTGAGTTATCTGTTCAAAATCAGATTTTTTTGTTTGTTAAAACTTTATCATAAATAAAAAACATGAGTTTTAAAGACATAGACGATTTTCCAATTAATTGGCCAGATCATGAAGACATCGCTATAAAGTTATACGACAAATTTGGTGATGACTTTTCAGAGCAAAAAATATATCGAATTCGTTTCACCGATTTGATAGATTGGGTGTTGAGTTTACCAAATTTTGAAGGAAAAAAAGAAGAATGTAATGAGGGGCATTTGGAGCAAATCCAAGCTAAGTGGGTTTACGAATGGAGAGATAATCAGTAATACGTTCGCTTCTCTTATTGATAGATGTTTTATGTTGAACGTTTTCCTCTTTTTGTGAAATGTCTAATGTAAAACGTCTAACGTAAAACGTCTTCAATATGAATTACCTAGAGAAATTTAAAGATATTAAAACCTTCATTTTTGATGTAGATGGAGTTTTAACCAATAGCGAAATTATCGTTTTGGAAAGTGGGAAGCTGCTTCGTAAAATGAGTATTCGAGATGGTTACGCCATTAAGCATGCCTTAAAAAGTGGCTACCAGGTAGTTATTATTACTGGTGGAAAATCCGAAGGTGTTGTGACTCGTTTAAATAATTTAGGTGTCAAAGATGTCTATTCCGGTGTAAGTGACAAAATGGAAGTTTACGAAGAATTGATAGATATCTACGGACTTCATCCAATTCATATTTTATACATGGGTGATGATTTCCCTGACATTCAAGTCATGCAAAAAGTGGGAATTGCAGCTTGTCCAAAAGATGCAGCTCATGAAGTAATTGAAATCGCAGATTACATTTCTCCAATAGAAGGCGGTAAAGGTTGTGCAAGAGATGTAATTGAAAAAGTGATGCGATTACATGGAAAATGGATGCCTGAAGATTAACTGTTAACGGTTAAAAAATATGTCATTTCTAAAACTCATTCGATTTCCCAATCTTATCATTGTTGTTCTCACGCAATATTTATTGCAATATTTGATTTTAATTCCAGCTTTTGAATCAGTTGAACTCTCCCCTCTTTTAGATCATTTTCATTTTTCTATTTTAGTCTTTTCTACAGTTTTAATAGCTGCGGGAGGTTATATTATTAATGACCTCGAAGACTACGAAATTGACCTTTTAAATAAGCCAGAAAAAGTAATTATCAATCAATTTATTTCTGAGAAAAATGCGTGGAATTTATATTGGGGGATATCTATTTTTGGTTTTTCAATTTCGCTCTATTTGGCATTTCATGTTAAAAACTTACCATTAATTTTCATCTATCCTTTTGCCATTTTTTCACTTTTCATGTACTCTAAGTCATTGAAAAAGAGCATTTTATGGGGGAACTTGATTGTTTCTATATTTTGTTCTTTTGTAGCAGGAATCGTTATTTTTGCAGAACGAGAAAATGTTTGGTTGTTAAATTATGACAATTTGAAAGTAGGAAATGAGGTGGTAGAATTATTTGGATTTTACCTTTTATTTGCCTTTTTTTCAACCATGTTCAGAGAGATTATTAAAGACATCGAAGATGAGGACGGTGATCGAAAAAATGGTTGTCGAACACTACCCATTGTCTTTGGAAAAACGACTGCAAAATGGGTTGCAATAATTTTTGGAAATGTATTGTTATTAATATTAGGATGTTGGCTTTTTCTCAAAAAAGAAGATGGCTTTAGTATTGGATTTATTTATATTTTAGGAGGAATAATTTTCCCATTAGCATTTTCCATCATTAAATTATTTTTAGCCAGAACAAAAAAAGAATTTCACCTGCTAAGCCAAATTTCAAAATACATTATGCTCTCAGGAATTTTGTATTTATTAATTTTGAGTTTCTGATTTTGTTTTATTTTTGCCGCAGATTAGGCTGATTATATATGATTTTTATGATTTCTCTTTTTAGGTGTTAATTCCATTTGGGGATTATCATTCCTAAGGACACATAATAATCATATTATAATCAGCCCAATCTGCGGCAAAATAAAACTCTACTCCTCTACTTAAAAAACGCATAAAAATTATGATCAATCGAAAAATCATCCTCGCCTCCAAATCCCCTCGCCGAAGTCAACTCCTTCGCGAAGCAGGATTCAAATTTGATATCCAGACTCGTGATATAGAAGAAACCTATCCTTCTACCCTTCCTGCTGAAGACGTCGCAGAATTCTTGGCAGAAAAAAAAGCAGAAGGTGTAAAAGATTTCATCACAGATGATGAGATAATTTTGACTTCTGATACGACAGTTGTGATGGGAAATACTATTTTTGGTAAACCAAAAGATGCTCGTGATGCGTTTGATATTTTGAAAACACTTTCTGGAAAATCACATAAAGTGATCACCGGTGTTTGTCTTTTATCAAAAGATAAAAAAAGAATTTTCAAAGGAGTTTCCACCGTCTATTTTGATAAATTATCAGACAAAGAAATCAACTATTATATCGATAATTACAAACCATATGACAAAGCAGGAGCCTACGCAATTCAAGAATGGATTGGACTTTGCAAAGTAAAAAAAGTTAAAGGGACTTATTCTAATATTGTAGGTTTGCCAATGCGAAAAGTCTATAAAGAATTAATGAAATTTTAAAAACTAAAGATGAAATACTATTCTTCAAAAACCATTTTTTACATCATTTTTGTTGCTCTATTTTTTACAGCATGTGAAAATGATAATGCGGATAATGACAAAGATAAAATGCTAGTTCCTCAAGAAAATACTAAAGTTCGAATTCCAAAATTTGATGGAAATGCAGCTAAAGAATTCATTGCAAAACAAGTTTCTTTTGGACCACGAGTCCCTAATTCAGAAGGTCATAAAAAATGTAAAGATTGGTTAGTCAGTCAATTCAAATCGTTTGGTGCAGAAGTGATTGAGCAAAATTTTACAGCCACGACTTACAACAATTTAAAATTAAATGCCACTAATATTATCGCACGGTATAATCCAAATGTGAAAGAAAGAATCATCTTGGGAGCACATTGGGATACTCGTCCATTTGCCGATAAAGATCCTGACCCTCTTCGCCAAAGTGATCCAATTTTAGGAGCTGATGATGCAGGAAGTGGTGTAGGAGTTTTGTTAGAAATTGCCAAACTGTTACAAAAGAATCCGATTCCAATGGGTGTCGACATTGTACTTTTTGATGCGGAAGATTATGGCGATGATGGAGGAGATAATGCTGAAAGTTGGGGCTTAGGTTCTCAATATTGGGGCAAGAATCCACATCTAAAAAGAGAAAATGCCTTGTATGGAATTTTGCTTGATATGGTTGGAGCGAAGGATGCTAAATTTTATAAAGAAGGATACTCAATAAGTAACGCAGGTCCTTTGACTAATAAAATTTGGAAGTTAGCTGAGAGTATGAAAAAAGATGATTTCTTTATCGATGAGCCAGGTGGAATAATTACAGACGATCATTATTTTGTTATGAAAAATTTCAGAATGCCGATGACAGATATCATAAGTATGCCTGCTGAAAATTTTGGATTTGGTTCTTATCATCATACCCATGCTGATAATATGGATGTGATAGATGTGAAGACCTTGGAGGCAGTTGGACAAGTAATAACTGCTGTTATTTACAAGCAATCAAATAAAGAGTTTTTAAAAGAGAATGAATATTAAGTTTATCCTAAATGACTTTAAAATTTAGATTAGATTAATAAACTCCCAACCAAAGTTGACAAAAATGTCGTCTATATTATTAGGTTAAACAACAAACCTTTTTTAGTTTTATTTGTAACTTAAACTAAATAGCATTGATTTCCGTTAAAGTACAAAGCCTATTTATCAATAGAAAAATTTCAAAATTATGAAGGCCTTAAAATATACACTTTTTCTTTCCATCGCAATGATCATCGCCTGTACTAAGCCGCCTGATTATTCTGATACACCTGAAATTGGTTTTATTAGTTTTTCTAAAAGTACCATGATACAAGGAAGTGGTTTTGAAGATGAAACGACCTTAACAATTTCATTTACTGATGGAGATGGAGACATTGGAATTGATGATGGTACTCCTTCTGTTTATTTTAAGGACTTACGTGATGGTTCAGAGTTTATTACTTTCGTTGCACCTGAAATTCCTGAGCAAGGTGTTGGAAATGGAATTTCTGGAGAAATGTATATCAAAGTAAATACAACTTGTTGTATCCATCCTGATCAAGACGATGGTTGTAATTCTAATTTTTCTGATTATCCTACTGACATTTTAGTTTATGAAGTTTATATAATTGATCGAGCGGGAAATAAAAGTAATGTAATTCAAACTGCTCCACTCTCACTTATATGCGAAAATTAAATTGAATTAATTCAAATAAAAAAAGCGATAAAATATTGATTATCAATATTTTATCGCCTTTTTTATTTCTAATTAAGCAAAACTAACTCGCCCAATCGATTTCTTTTTTCAATAATTTTTGGGTCGCTTCTTCAGCACTTCCTTCCTCAATTTTGTGATTATATATCCAATTCGCCAATGGAGGCATACTCATCAATATGGATTCTGTTCGTCCATTTGTATCCAATCCAAATTTAGTTCCTTTGTCCCAAACTAGATTAAATTCTACATATCGACCTCTTCGAATGGATTGCCAATTTTGTTGAGACTCTGTGAACTCTTTGTCTTTACTTTTATGCAAAAGGTGAAGATAAATTGGACAAAAAGCATTACCGACTGCTTTTACAAAATCAAATCTTTCTCTTTTTTCAAAACCATCTTGTACACTCAATCTATCGAAAAAGATTCCTCCAATTCCTCGTGTTTCATCTCTGTGTTTGATGTAGAAATAATCGTCCGCCCATTTTTTAAATTCTGGATAATACGATTCATGATGTTCATCACAGACTGTTTTCAAGTATTGATGAAAAAACTTTGCGTCCTCTTCCACCACATAATGTGGCGTCACATCTATTCCTCCTCCAAACCACCATCGACCATCCGACATTTCAAAATATCGGACATTCATATGAATAATTGGGACATGAGGATTTTTTGGATGCAAAACGATACTTACCCCTGTTGCATAAAATTGACCTGCATCGATTTTGAGCGCTTTTGAAATTTTTTCTGGTAAGTCTCCTTCGACTGCAGAAAAATTAACTCCGCCTTTTTCAATATGTTTCCCCAGAAAGATTCGAGTTCTTCCACCACCGCCACCTTCTCTTTCCCAGAGGTCTTGATGAAATTTACCAACGCCATCTGCAGCTTCGAGTTGAGCGCAAATATCGTCTTGGAGATTTTGAAAAAAGGTAGTGATTTCTTTTTTATTTGGCATTTGTTGATGTTTTAATCAGATATCTTACTTTCTATAATCCTATTTTTTCTTTCGCAGCAGCAACTACTTTTTTCGCATTTCCCACAAAAATTTCATCGTCGATAATAATCACAGGTCGTTTTAAAAAAGTGTATTCTTCTAAAATTAATTTGCGATATTCCTTTTCTGAAATCTCTTTTTCATGCAAACCCATAGGACGATATTTCATCGAACGACGACTAAAAAGTGCTTCGTATGAACCAGCCATTTTTTTCATTTCATCAATTTGCTTGGCTTTAATTTTTTCTTCTTTGATATTCTGCATTTGAAAGTCTTCGAGTCCGCCTAATTCTTTGATGATTCGTTGGCAAGTTAAGCAACTAGAAAGGTGATATATTTTTCTCATTCTATTTTTAGTTTTTTTCTGATTTAAAATTTTTACAAATAAAATTATAATTTCGTAGAAAGCTTTATTTCTAATGTCATTTAATTTCCATAAAAAAATATGAAACACTTTCCTCCTTCTGAACTGATCATTAATCCTGATGGCAGTATTTACCATCTCAATTTAAAACCTGAACAAGTTGCCAAAAATGTTATCGTTGTTGGTGATCCTGATCGAGTGGCCAAAGTTTCAAAATACTTTGATCGGATTGAATATAAAATTCAAAAAAGAGAATTTGTCACTCATACCGGTGAATTAAATGGGACTCGAATCACAGTCATTTCAACTGGAATTGGAACGGATAATATTGACATTGTAATGAATGAATTAGATGCCCTGGTCAATATTGATTTTGAAACTAGAATGGAGAAAGAAGAGCACACTTCTTTAAATATTATTCGCATCGGAACTTCAGGTTCTATGCAAGAAGATATCGCCGTAAATACATTGTTAGTTTCTGAATATGGAATTGGGATTGATGGTCTTTTACATTTTTATGATTATAAAAACAATGCAGATGAGCATATGACTTTTTTGCATTTCATGGAGACGGTTGGAAGTGAAACTAATTTTCCAATCCGTCCATATATTGCTTCTGCAGGAAATGATTTAATCAAAAAACTAGCACCTGATTTTATCAAAGGAATCACTTTGACTTGCCCAGGATTTTATGCTCCTCAAGGAAGAGTTTTGAGAGCAAATATTTCTGTAAATAATATGATTGAGAGTTTGGGTAAATTTAATTATAAAGATTTGCGCTGCACTAACTTTGAAATGGAAACGGCTGCGATCTATGGATTAGCTAATATTTTAGGTCATCAAGCAATTTCATTTAATGCAATTTTAGCAAATCGAATTACCAATGAATTTAGTGATACTCCGAAAGAAATTGTGGTAAAATTAATTGAAACAGTTCTAGAAAGGATTTCCAAACTTTAACTTTTTAAAACCATTTAAGGCATATAAGAAACATAGAAGCCCACTATAGGGTCAACTTATAGCCTTATTAAGGTTTTAAAGAAATCACACCTCTCTTCCTATGAGTATTTATGTACTTTATCTAATTTCATATATTTCTTAAAATAAATATGTAATAATTTATATATTAGCGTATTATTATGTGAATTAAATAAAAGGAAACACTATGGATCTACACGCAATCATCATCGAAGATGAGCAAGCAAGCCTAGATAATCTTAAAAATATTCTTCAAAAAAATTGCCCTCACGTAAAGGTCATTGCCGAAGCTCGAAATATCGAAGATGGTTATCTGACTTTAACTGACAAATCACTCAAACCTGATGTTGTATTTCTTGATATTAATTTAAATAATGAACTTGTATTTAGTTTGTTAGACAAATTAGATGATATAAAATTTGAAATAATCTTTGTAACATCTTATCAAGATTATGCGGTGAAAGCATGTGCTTATAGTTGCATTGGATATATTTCTAAACCAATTGATCCAAACATGTTGAAGGAAGCAGTTGATCGAATAAAACCTAATCGAGAGGAAGATGATATGAAAGATCGATTGGAGGTTTTTAGGGGTCACTTGAGTCATTTGAACCCGTTTAAAAAGATTACTATTGCATCTTTAGATGAAATGCATTTTGTGCATATTCATGAAATTATAAGATTACAATCGGATGATAATTACACGATTTTTTATATCAAGGGAGGTACAAAAATTGTCGCTTCCAAAACGATAAAATCTTACGAAGGAATGTTTGCACCTTTTAATTTTTTCAGAGTGCATCGGAGTCACATTATCAATTTGAATTATATTCGAAAATTTATCAAAGGCGACTCTGCTCATTTGATTATGGATGATGGAGGGAAGATTGAGGTGAGTCGAAGAAGAAAAGGAGCATTTTCTGATAAATTGAAAGAATTGCAAAAAGAATTAGCGTAACATGTAATTATGTTGTTATAAAATAAAAAAAAGCTACTTCATTTCGAAGTAGCTTTTTTTTATTTCTAGACTGTCTTTTCTTTTTTTCTAAAAAAATAAGGAATCCATCCTGATTTTTTTAAATTGTGTATTCATTCAAAAATCAAATTGATATTTTTTAAAATAACTTTTTGACAATTTTTATTAGGTCTTCTAAAGCAGACCACCACATGTTTTAAATCAACTAAATCAATCTTAACATGAGAAACCAGTCCTTTCTTAAAAAATCATTCTTGATTAAATTTTCACTTTGTATATTCTTAATTATCAGCACTTTACCGCTTTTTGCACAGCGCAAAAAAAAGTCAAAGGTGGATAAACCTGCTCCCACTATGATGGATGCTGAATTATTAAAAGCTGTTGAATGGCGAGAAATTGGCCCCTTCCGTGGAGGAAGATCGGCAACGGCTACAGGGGTTCCTGGGAAACCAAATTTATTTTACATGGGTGCTGCAGGAGGTGGTGTTTGGAGAACACAGGATGGTGGCCGTAAATGGAAAAATATTTCAGATGGATTCTTTGGAGGATCAATCGGGTCAGTTGCGGTGAGTGAATATGATCCAAATGTAATTTATGTCGGAGGTGGTGAGGTGACTGTTCGAGGAAATGTTTCCTCAGGTTATGGTATGTGGAAATCAGAAGATGCTGGTAAAACTTGGCACCACAAAGGACTTGAAAAATCACGACACATCAGTCGAATTAGAATTCATCCTCGAAATGCAAATATCGTTTTTGCTTCGGTGATGGGAAATTTATATGCACCAAATGAAGAACGTGGAGTTTATCGAAGTGATGATGGAGGTGACACTTGGAAACAAGTTTTGTATGTTAATTCGGAAGCAGGTGCTGTTGATTTAATTATGGATCCGAATAATCCAAGAGTACTTTATGCAAGTACTTGGAAAATCAAACGGACACCTTATAGTTTAGAAAGTGGTGGCGACGGAAGTGCAATTTGGAAAAGTACTGATGGTGGAAATTCTTGGAAAAACATTTCTGCGAATGAAGGTTTGCCAAAAGGGATTTGGGGAATTTCTGGAATTACAGTTTCACCTGTTAACTCTGAACGAGTTTGGGCAATAATTGAAAATAAAGATGGTGGTGTTTTTCGATCTGATGACGGAGGAGAGACTTGGAAAAAATTAAATAGCGAACGAAGCCTTAGACAAAGAGCCTGGTACTATTCTCGAATCTATGCTGATCCTCAAGATGAAGATGTAGTTTATGTTTTGAATGTTCGCTATCATAAATCTACTGATGGTGGAAAGACTTTTAAATCTGCCAATGCACCACATGGAGATCACCATGATCTATGGATTGCTCCTGAAAATCCAAATCGAATGATCATGGCTGATGATGGTGGTGGACAAGTCAGTTATGATGGAGGAGAGACTTGGTCAACTTATCATAATCAACCAACTGCACAATTTTATCGAGTTTCAACTGACAATCATTTTCCTTACAGAATTTATGCAGCGCAACAAGATAATTCAACTATAAGAATTTCACATCGAAGTGCTGGAGGGTCTATTGGAGAAAATGATTGGGAAGAAACTGCTGGTTGTGAATGTGGACATATCGCAGTTGATCCAAATGATAATGACATCGTTTATGGAGGATGCTACGATGGACTTTTGCAACGCAAAAATCATAAAAATGATCAAAGCCGTTCGGTGAATGTTTACCCTGATAATCCAATGGGGCATGGTGCTGAAGGAATGAAATATCGGTTCCAATGGAACTTCCCTATTTTCTTTTCTCCTCATGAAAAAAATAAATTGTACACCGCTTCTCAACACCTACATGTTTCGACTGACGAAGGTCAATCTTGGAAAATTATCAGTCCTGATTTGACTCGAAATGAACCTTCCAAATTAGTAAGTTCAGGTGGTCCAATTACTAAGGATAATACTTCCGTAGAATATTATTGTACGATCTTTGCAGCGGCTGAATCGCCTATACGGCAAGGGCTCATCTGGGCTGGCTCTGATGATGGACTCGTTCATATCACAAAAGATGGCGGTGCAAATTGGGAAAATGTTACTCCTAAAAATATGCCTGAATGGATCATGATTAATTCAATTGAACCACATCCAACTGATCCTGCGATTGCATACATTGCAGCAACAATGTATAAGTCAGGCGACTTTAAACCATATATTTATCGCACGACAGATTATGGGAAAAACTGGAGAAAAATCGTTGATGGAATTGATAAAGAACACTTTACCAGAGTGGTGAGAATTGATCCTAATCGACCAGGTTTGATCTATGCTGGAACGGAAGCGGGAATGTATATTTCATTTGATAGTGGAACGCAATGGCAACCGCTCCAATTGAATTTACCAATGGTGCCAATTACAGATTTGGCAGTTAAAAATGATAATTTGATTGCAGCTACTCAAGGTCGATCATTGTGGATTATTGATGACTTGACTCCTTTACATCAAATGCAAAAAGATTTTAAAGACAAGCAAACTCACCTTTATAAGCCGATGCCTTCCTACCGAATGCAAGGAAGAGGTGGACGAAAATCTTTGACGGAAGGATCCAATCATCCTGGTGGAGTGATGGTTAATTATTTTGTTAAAAACTTAACTGACTCGACTGAAGTATCTTTATCCTTTTTGGAAAAAGGGGGAAAAGTGATTCGTAAATATTCTAATAAAGCGAAAGAGAAAAAAGATAAATTAAAAGTGGAAGAAGGGGCTAATCGATTTAATTGGAATATGAGATATGAAGATGCGAAGTCATTTGACAAAATGATTTTATGGTGGGCTTCACTTAATGGACCAAAAGCATTGCCTGGAGATTATGAAGTTCAATTAACTGTGGATGACATGGTGCAAAATGTAGAATTTGAAATATTAAAAGATCCTAGAATTGAAACGAACGACAAAGGCTTGAAAGAGCAATTTGAATTTTTAAATGAAATCAAAAGTAAAATGAGTGAAGCACATGAAACTATTATTGAGATTCGAGATGTGCGTTCGCAATTAAAAAATTATACGGCTCGCTTGAAAAAAGATGATGATTCAACCAAAGCTATTTTTGAAAAAGCTAGTGCAATTGATTCGATGATGACGGTAGTTGAAAATGAATTGTATCAAACTAAAAATCGAAGTCGGCAAGATCCATTGAATTTCCCGATCAAATTAACGAATAAATTAGGACATTTGAATTCCTTGGTTTCAGGTGGAGATTATCCTCCAACTGCTCAGGCAATTGAAGTGAAAAATGTTTTGACTAAAGAAATTAATGATCAATTGGATTTATTTAAAAAGATCAAGGCTAATGAGTTGCCGAAATTTAATCAGATGGTGAAAGAAGCGCAGATTGATGCCATTATATTGAAAGAAGAATAGATTGAGAAGGATCGTTTGACGTTGAACGTTGGACGTTGGACGTTTTACGGGCGATCATGTTAGTCACAAGGTGAGTAGATTGGCAAATACTACTGAATTTTCGAATAAAGTACTATTTGTTAGCTGATTCACCTTGTGACTTTTTTATTTACCAGCTCAACTTAAAGAATTAATAATCAATATTTTACGCAAATGATAATATCTCAATATGTTAAATAACCTCTTTTTTTAAATAAAAAAAATAATAGATTCCCTTTTTTTTAATAAAAAATCCTAAATTTAAACCTAAATTGGGATATCAATCCTACTCTTACAACATACTGTTCCACTCTAAACTGTCCATTTCAAAATATTTTACATATTATTAAACATTAATAAAAGTACATCGTACTTACTATTGATATATAGTTATTGTTAATAATTAATTAAGAGTTTAAAATTTAATTTTCAATTTAATCATTACCTTTAATTATAATATTAATACCGAATTAATCATTAGCATGTCGTGATTTATTCGGTATTAGACTGTAAAAAGTCCAATCTGAGAATAAAAAACTAGTAACGATCGGAAGATAATTTGAACGTTACTAAGTCATAAAACCTATCCACAACCTGTTGATTTCATCAACGATTTTAGAAATGTTAACTTTCTGATTATCAGCTAGTTATTGTTTCACCTAAACAGGTAACACGGCATTACTGAGGAAAAAGCTAAACATAATATTATTAAAAAAATAGTATTTTTCCTTAACCCAGAACCGTCTTTAATGTCTATACTAAACCAAGAAAAGTTTGGTCAACTTTATACACGACTAGCAGGCTTTTCTCGACGCTGTTCCACAAGAAATTTTAATTGGCTATTTATGAGCCTTGCATACTTCAATGATGGAGTTGTAAGCTTTTTTAATTGTTTGTTCATTGCTCGCGAGGTGATTTTGTAGCAACTGAATGAAATTATATAATTTTTCAAAAATTAAATCAACAAATTATGATACCTAGAATTTACATCAAAAATTATCCAGTTAGATTAAGTGTGTTAGTACTTTTTGTTTCATAAAATAAAAGGTAAAACAAAATTCAGAAGCTTAGATTTAAGAACATATTATTATAATCCAAGCACTAAATCTATCTAACAACCTTAGTAGTCAAGTGATGAATGATGAGTGTCCTACAATATTTTATTAATAAATTCTTGGTGCTCCTTAATAATCAACTATCGCTTAATAACTGATTTAATATTGAACCAATTTTTTTCGACCTTATTAATATTTAATTAATCCCAACCGAACATGTTTTTAAAAAAAATAATTCCATCGGTAATTTTCAAACATATGAAGAAGTTCCAATCTTTTCTATTGCTTGTGCTACTTGCCTTGCCAATAAAATCCTTTGCAGAAGCTTTTGTTGAGTTTACTCCCCGATCTTCTACTGTTGATTGTGCTACTAGTACCTTGAGCAATGATATTGATGCACAGAATTTCATTCAAATGGCCTCCTCTGATTATTCTTTTCCTTGGGATTCAACAGCTTTGACGTTGACCTCTATTGATAACCCAATGGGTATTCCTAATAAAGTAATTGATCAAAATGAAGCAAATGAAGAAGCACATGCCTTTTCGTGGCTTTCTACCATTTTAGCAGGAACCACAAGTTCTAGTTTCAATACTACGGTTATTCAGGATCCGCTGACAATTGAATGTCCAATGAATGTTAATCAAGGTACCGATTTCAATGTCTGCTCTGCAACTTTAGATTTACCCATTACTATTCTATCAGATCCAAATGATGTGAACACCATTTCATGGGTTATTACAGGTACAAGTGGACCTGCTACAGGTAGCGGAAATATTTCAAACTTCACGTTTAACCTTGGTACATCAAGTGTACTTTATACTGTTACATTTAATTCTGGAATTCCTGAAACTTGTTCATTTGATGTAACTATTGATGATCTTGAAGGACCTGTTATTTCTGGAATTCCTAACGATATTACGGTAGAATGTGATAACATTCCAAGCCCTGCCAATCTTACGGCTAACGATCAATGTGATGGAGTAACTATTGTAAATCTAATCAGCGAATCAACAGCTGCTGGACCAATTCCTGGCTCCTCAATTATAACTCGTACCTGGAGTACAGTTGATGCAGCAGGAAATATTTCTATTGCTAATCAATCAATTACAAGTATAGATACTAATGCTCCTAGCTTAATGTGTCCCGCAGATATTTTTATAACTTCATCAGCACCTTCTGGATGTGGTGCCAATGTAACTTGGACTGCGCCGACTGCAACTGATAATTGTGATACTAATATCCAAATTGCTAGTTCTAGTCCATTTTCATCTGGAGATTTTTTTCCATTAGGAACTACAGTAATCACTTACTTTGCTATCGATAATGCTGGAAATCTTGATTCTTGTAAATTTAATATTACAGTTACTGACATTGATGCCCCGATATTTCTCAATTGTCCATCAAACATGACCGTTCCATCTGGAATAGCATGTGATACCGTTGTCACATGGTTTGTACCTTCTGTTATAGATAACTGCAGCAATAATGTGGCTTTAGTAGCAAACCCACCCTTGGGTACTGCTTTTATGACAGGAACGACCACCGTAACTTATACTGCTACTGATGCAAGTGGAAATACTTCCAATTGCTCTTTTGACATAACAGTAACAGATACTAATGCTCCGATCATTACAAACTGTCCTGCAGACATGACTATTGCTGCAGGAATTACTTGCGATACAATTGTCACATGGGGCGAACCAATGATTACAGATGACTGTGATAATAATGTAGCAGTTGTAGTTTCATCACCTTCGGGTACTACTTTTCCGATAGGAACGACCACCGTAACTTATACTGCTACTGATGCAAGTGGAAATATCTCTATTTGCTCATTTGACATAACGGTAACTGATACTGAAGCTCCGATCATTACCAACTGTCCTGTAAATATGACTATTCCTTCTGGAGTTGCCTGTGACACAGTTGTCACTTGGGTTGAACCAACAATTACAGATAACTGTGATAATAATGTTTCAGTCGTTGTTTCACCAGCTTTGGGTACTCCTTTTATGGCTGGAACAACTACCGTAACTTATACTGCTACTGATGCAAGTGGAAATATTTCCAGTTGCTCATTTGACATAACAGTAACTGATACAGAGGCTCCTATTATTACTAACTGTCCAGTAGATATTACTATTCCAGCAGGAATTGCCTGCGATACAGTAGTCACATGGGTCGAACCAACAATTACTGATCTCTGTGATAATAATGTAGGAGTTGTAGTTTCTCCACCTTTGGGTACTTCTTTTACGGTAGGAACTACTACCGTCACTTATACTGCTACCGATGCAAGTGGAAATGTTTCCAGTTGCTCATTTGACGTAACTGTCACGGTAACAGATACTGAGGCTCCAACTATTACAAACTGCCCAGCAGACATCACAATTTCTTCAGGAATTACCTGTGATACAGTTGTCACATGGGTCGAACCAATAATTACAGATCTCTGTGATAATAATGTAGGAGTTGTAGTTTCTCCACCTTTGGGTACTTCTTTTATGGCTGGAACGACCACCGTCACTTATACTGCTACTGATGCAAGTGGAAATGTTTCTAGTTGCTCATTTGACATAACAGTAATAGATACTAATGCTCCGATCATTACAAACTGTCCTGTAGACATGACTATTTCTTCTGGAATTGCCTGCGATACAGCTGTCACTTGGGTCGAACCAACAATTACAGATAACTGTGATAATAATGTAACAATTGTGGCTTCACCATCTTTTGGTACTCCTTTTATGGTAGGAACTACAACAGTAATTTATACTGCTACTGATGCAAGTGGAAATGTTTCCAGTTGCTCATTTGACATAACGGTAACTGATACCGAAGCTCCGATCATTTCAAACTGTCCTGCAGACATGACTATTGCTGCAGGAATAGCTTGTGATACAATGGTCACATGGGTCGAACCAACAATTTCAGATCTCTGTGATAATAATGTAACAGTTGTCGTTTCACCACCTTTAGGTAGTGTTTTTATGGCTGGTACGACACCTGTAACTTATACTGCTACTGATGTAAGCGGTAATGTTTCCAGTTGCTCATTTTACATAACGATAACTGATACCGAAGCTCCGATCATTTCAAACTGTCCTACAGACATGACTATTGCTGCTGTTTTTGCCTGCGATACAGTTGTCACATGGACCGAACCAACGTTTTCAGATAACTGTGATAATAATGTAGGAATTGTAGTTTCATCACCTTCGGGTACTACTTTTTCGGCAGGAACAACTACCGTCACTTATACTGCTACTGATGCAAGTGGAAATGCTTCCAGTTGCTCATTTGACATAACGGTAACAGTAACAGATACTGAGGCTCCAACTATTACAAACTGTCCTACAGACATGACTATTTCAGCAGGAATTACCTGCGACACCTTAGTCACATGGGTTGAACCTACGATTACAGATAACTGTGACAATAATGTAACAGTTATAGTTTTACCAGCCTTAGGAACGCCTTTTATGGCTGGAACGACCACCGTAACTTATTATGCATATGACGTAAATTTAAATATTTCTACTTGTTCATTTGATATAACAGTAATAGATACTGAGGCTCCTATTATAACAAACTGTCCTACAAATATGACTATTCCTTCTGGAATTGCCTGCGACACAGTTGTCACATGGGTCGAACCAACAATTACAGATAACTGTGATAATAATGTAACAGTTGTAGTTTCACCAGCTTTGGGTACTCCTTTTATGGTGGGAACGACCACCGTAACTTATACTGCTACTGATGCAAGTGGAAATGTTTCCAGTTGCTCATTTGACATAACGGTAACTGATACCGAAGCTCCAATTATATCAAACTGTCCTGTAAACATGTCAATTCCTTTAGGAATTGCCTGCGATACAGTTGTCACATGGGTCGAACCAACGATTACAGATAACTGTGATAATAATGTAGCAGTTGTAGTTTCACCAGCTTTGGGTACTACTTTTTCGGCTGGAACGACCACCGTCACTTATACTGCTACTGATGCAAGTGGAAATATTTCTAGTTGTTCATTTGACATAACCGTAACTGAAACAGAGGCTCCGATAATTGCTAACTGTCCAGCAGATATGACTATTCCATCAGGAATTGCCTGCGATACAGTTGTCACATGGGTCGAACCAACGATTACAGATAACTGTGATAATAATGTAGCAGTTGTAGTTTCGCCACCATTGGGTACTCCTTTTATGACTGGAACGACTACCGTCACTTATACTGCTACTGATGCAAGTGGAAATGTTTCTAGTTGCTCATTTGACATAACGGTAACTGATACCGAAGCTCCAATCATGGTTGACTGTCCAATAGATATGACTATTTCGGCAGGAAATAATTGTAGTGCTGGCGTAATTTGGAACCTTCCAACGGTAAGTGATAATTGCGATGCGAGTCCAACTTTGGTTTCAACCCCTCAATCGGGATCTAACTTTCCAATAGGAAGTACACCAGTAACTTTTACAGCAACTGATGCAAGTGGAAATATTTCTACCTGTTCTTTTAATGTGACCATTATTGATTCAGAAGTTCCAAGTGTTTTTTGTCCTTCGGATGTGACTATTTCTACCAATGGAGATATTATAGATCCTAATACATTTAATTTTATTGACATTGCAACCACACCTTTAGGTTGTGATTCTGTCATTTTGGTTCTCAATAATCCTTCAGGTAATGATAATTGCGGTATTCCAACGATAACATCATCTGGAATTGCAAGTGGAGATACTTTGGGTATAGGGCAACATATAATTCAATTTGAAGCAATGGATCTTTATGGAAACACAAGTACAGTCCTTTGTGAAACAACAATTACAGTAACCTCATTTGTCGGAATAAATGTTATGGCTACTCCTGACACCGTATGTACTGCAGGTAGTACTCAGCTTTTTGCTGATCCATTTACTCCAGTCCCTGGAGCAACCTATACTTGGATTGGACCTAATCCTAATAGGATAATTCCTGATGTCGCAAATCCATTTCTCGACAATCTTGCGATGGTAGACTCAGGAACTTACCTCGTAACGATTACTGATACATTAACCAATTGTACTTCAACTGATAGTACTGTGGTAGTCGTTTCACAGGGGCCGGAGTTAGCGATGATTGTGAATACTTTAAATTGTGTTGAACCAGATGGTTCTACCGATATTCCACTATCAGTTCAAGTTACCAATGCTGTAACTATTGATAGTTTTATTTGGACAAATCCTTCTGGGACAGTTTTCAGCAATGACCAAAACACTTTAATTTCAGGTGCTTCAGAAGATGATGCAGGAATTTATTGTGTGGAAGTCTTTGAAGAAAATGGTTGCTCCAATATAATTTGTGACACTATCCAAATTACCAATATTCCTGTTGCTCCAATCATTGCTTCAACCTGTGGAGATTATGTTTGTGCTGGAGAATCGTGCACTTTAACTGGTCTTTCTATCCAAGTTGATTCTATGATATGGACAGCTACTGGAGATGCCCCAGGTTTACCTATAGATGTAAATCAAAATGAAATTAGCATTACTCCTGGTCAAAATGGAGTCAATCTTTATACTTATACAATCATTGAAAATGGTTGTGAAAGTTCTTCCAGTTTGCCTGTTATTGTCAGTTCACCGGCTAATGTAGAACCTGATGAGGTGCCTGTTGAGTTGAATACAACAGTCAATAATTTTGATGTTACTCTCAATGATGTTATTCCTGGATCACTACCTGGAATTTTCTCTATCAACGTTACCTCTGATGTCAGTAATGGCTTTTTAGTCAATCATTTAGATGGTACTTTCACTTACACTCCAGACAATGGATTCTTAGGAGACGATCAATTCATTTATGAAATATGTTTGGATTGTGATGGACAAGAAGTTTGTCGATGGGCAATTGTTACACTTTCAATTGAAACTGACAAGTGTATCGTACCTACTGTCATCACTCCTAATGGCGATGAAATGAACGATACTTGGGAAATATCCTGTGTCAAAGATAATCCTAATAATGAAGTGATTATTTTTAACCGATGGGGAGATGAAGTTTACCGAGCAGCACCTTATAACAATGATTGGGAGGGTACGTATAATAATGAAGAACTACCTGATGGGACTTACTTTTATATTTTCAAAACAACTGCAAATGATCCTGAGCCTTTAAAAGGTACAGTCAACATTTACAGATAGTCTGATTTTTTTATAAAAAGTATTTTCCAAAAATTAAAATAATATAAAATGAGAAATATAATTTTTACACTTGTTTTCATGATTTTCTCAACAGTAATGTTTGCTCAACAAGAAGCTCACTATACTCATTTCATGTATAACAATTTGTCTATTAATCCTGCGGTTGCAGGATCAAAAGGACACCCTGCGCTCCTTGCGCTTTATCGAAAACAATGGATTGGATTTGAAGGTGCTCCTGAAAATAAATTAGTCAGTTTTCATACGCCTCTTGGAAAAAGAGTGGGTCTTGGTTTGACGATTTCAAATGATAAAATCGGAATTTCTAATAATTGGACTGGTTCGATGGCTTATGCTTATCGAATTCAAATTGATGAAGAAACAAATGTCCAAGTGGGGATTCAAGGTTCTATGAGATACTTTGGACTTGATTTTAGAAATCAACAAATTCGACAATCTGGAGATCCATCAATAGTTGACAATAGTACGGATGAAAAATATTTAGGAAACGTTGGTGCAGGAATTTATATGAATGTAAAACAAATGTTCTTCGGAGCTTCCGTGCCTCACTTTTTTCCCAATACTATTGGAGTCGATAACACTTCTCAATTTTCTGCGGTTGAAGTGCCTCACTTTTATGTGATGGCTGGAGCTTTAATTCCTTTGGCCAACGAAAGCATTGCTTTGCGTCCTTCAGCTTTAGCTAAGGTGGTTAAAAATGCACCTTTCGATTTAGATCTTAATCTAAGTTTAGTTTTCAATAAAAGTTTTATCGTGGGAACAAGTTATCGAATTGGTGGAGATGGAATTGGGGATTCAGTAGATTTCTTGATTCATTATAGAATGAATAACATTGGTCTTGGACTTTCATATGATTATACTTTGTCAGAATTGAATGATTATAACAATGGAAGTATCGAAGCTATTGTGGTTTATGATTTTGTCAAGGAGCAAGTGAATATTGCAAATCCAAGATTTTTCTTTTAAAATATCTAATTATTACCATAATTCTTTTTGCGTAAAAATCATTTTAAAATTGATTGACTTAAAAAGAATCTGCAAACATTTTCTTATGAAACATACAATCTTACAATTAATATTATTGCTTTTTGGGTTTTCTACTTTTGGTCAAGAGTTACCCACTCCAAATAATGACATCTTTGTCACGAATGAAGTAAGTATCAATTCTGATCAATTGGAGTTTAGTCCTACCTTTTTGGAGGATGGTATTTTATTTATTTCTACCAAACCTGTCAATAATAAATTCACAGTAAAAGATAAACGAATTGGTGAAAATATTATGTCAATTTATCGATCAGTTCGAAATGAGGAAGGTAAACTTCAAGCTCCTGAACCATTTGCCATTGAATTATTATCTACGGTTCATGAAGGGCCTTTGACCTTTGACCGAACTGCTGAAAACATGTTTTTTACTAGAAACAATTTAAAAGGTAAAAAACGAATTAAAGGAAAAGATGGTGTCGTTAAGCTTCAAATTTATTCTGCTCAACGCATGGATAATGTTTGGAAAAATGTTGAAAAACTGCCTTTCAATGATCGAAATAGCAATGCTGCTCATCCAAGTATCTCAGTCGAGAACAATGAACTTTATTTTTCATCTGATCGACCTGGTGGACAAGGTGGGATGGATTTATATGTCAGTATCAAATCAGGAGATACTTGGGGAGAGCCGGTCAACTTGGGCCCTCAAGTAAATACAGAAGGCGATGAAATTTTCCCATTTATCCATGCTGATGGAACTTTATATTTTTCATCAAAAGGACCTGGAGAAGAAACAAACCTTGATCTTTTTTCTGTAATAAAAGAAAATGGAGAATGGGGAATTCCTCAAAATATGGGGGCACCCTTTAACTCTGCAAAAGATGATTTTGGTATTATCATTGATCGAGACAAACGAAATGGATATTTTTCCTCTAATAGAGGAGGAGGAATAGGAGGCGATGATATTTACAGTTTCTATGCCCTAAATGGTTTGGAAAAAAATCTTAAAACTATTCCTGATTTTGAAAAAATCATCACTATCAATGTTAAGAATGAATCTACAGGAGCTATTATCGAAGAGGCAATTGTTACTTACATGAAATTAGATGAATTGACTTTGGGAAAAGCAATCTCAGGAATTTCAAATTCAAATAATAAAGAGAAAAATCCAAATGACTT
>CAJQQY010000344.1 GCA_905480595.1 uncultured Saprospiraceae bacterium
CCTTTTCAAAAAACTTTTGACGTTGCACTAAAAGTTGCACCTGTTGATTATTGGTGTCCTGATGGAGTTCATCCATCGTTGGGTGGGGGGCATTTGATGGCGGAAGCTTGGCTGGATGTTTTTGAAAAAATGATGAAGTAGTTTTTTCTAAACCATATAAGACATTTAAGAAACATATAAGTTTTTACCCGTTGGTATTAAATGTCTTATATGGTTAAAAAAACTACAAATCAATCTCCATAAAAACAGGACAATGATCCGAATGATGAGCATCACCTAATTGTCTCGCACTAAAAATTTTATCTTTCAAAGAATCAGAAACTGATTGATAATCAATTCTCCACCCCTTATTATTTTTCCTCGCACCAAATCGGTAAGTCCACCAGCTATACTCCTCTCCTTCTGGATTAATAAATCGATATGCATCTGTAAATCCACTTGCTAACCACTTCGTCATCCACTCTCTTTCTTCTGGCAAAAACCCTGAACTCTTTTTATTACTCTTTGGATTATGAATATCCATCTCCGTGTGAGCAATGTTATAATCTCCGACAACAATCAAATTTGGTCGCTCCTTTTTTAGTGTTTTTATCCACTTAAAAAAATCATCAAGGAATTCCATTTTAAATGCTTGCCGTTCTTCGCCTGAACTTCCTGATGGAAAATAACAATTTAATATCGACCAATCTCCAAAGTCTGCGCGAATGATTCGTCCTTCATCATCATACTTTTTAATACCGCAACCTATCACAACATTGTCAGGTTGTTCTTTCGAAAAAATAGCCACACTACTGTATCCTTTTTTCTGAGCAGAAAACCATTGATGATGATAACCCATTTCCTCCAATGGAGCAACATCTACTTGATCTACATGCGCTTTTGTTTCTTGCAAACACACAATATCAAATCCACCTTCTTTCATAAAATCCCAAAGTCCTTTTTTGACTGCTGCTCGAATTCCGTTGACGTTGTAAGAGATAATTTTTTTCATAATGTTCTTTGAATAAATAATTTAAAAACAAGTTTGAGGCGAAAATAGTTTTTCCTTTTTCTCAAAACAATCTTTAGGCAAAAAGTTTTTCCAAAAGACAAAAATATTAATGGTACTTAGATAAATGTTGTGGAAATTCGAAAAGTCTAGTCTCCCGAACCTTTGATTCCTAAAAGAAAGCTCTCGCCAATTCAATAATTGGGAGGATTCCCTTTAGGGTTAGGGTGCTGTCAAGGGATTTGTCTAAGAACCATATTAATTAAAAGCAAGTCAATTATTTTTCTTTCTTTTGTAATGTCTACCTTTTATCCTAAATTAAACTACTCCAATGACAGATATCCAAATCATTCAACAACCATTTACTTTGCCATGCGGCGCAACTATTTCCAATCGTTTTTGCAAATCAGCTATGAGTGAAAACATGGCCGTTGCTGGAGGCAAACCATCCAAAGAAATCCATAACCTTTATGATCGTTGGAGTCACAGCGGCGCAGGTTTAATTATTACTGGAAATGTAATGATTGACAAAAGAGCATTAGGAGAAAAAGATAATGTCTATGTCGAAGGTGAATTAGCATTGGATGAATTGAAAGAATGGGCTAGCGTTGCACAACAAAATGGTGCTGCACTTTGGATGCAAATCAATCATCCGGGAAGACAAGCGCCGAAGACTTTTAATAAAGACATCGTTGGACCATCAGCAGTTGGATTAAAGCAAAAAGCAATGTTTAAAACTCCTCGACCAATGACAGAAGAGGAAATTTTAGATGCGATTGAACGATTTGGAAACACCGCATTGATTGCCAAAAAAGCAGGATTCCATGGCGTTCAAATTCATGGCGCACATGGATATTTAGTAAGTCAATTTTTATCATCAAGAACTAATCAACGAGAAGATCAATGGGGAGGAAGTTTAGAAAACCGAGCTAGGTTCGCCATCGAGGTTTATAGAAATATGAGAAAAAAAGTTGGCGCAGATTTCCCAGTTGGAATCAAAATTAATTCTGCTGATTTCCAAAGAGGTGCTTTCTCTGAAGAAGAATCTTTGCAAGTGATCGACATGCTTTCAGCCGAAGGAATTGACATGATTGAAGTATCTGGTGGCACTTATGAAAAAGCTGTCATGATGGGAATCACCGAAAAAGAAAGTACTCGAAAACGAGAAGCATACTTCGCTGATTTTATTATCAAAGCTCGAAAGCGAACAAAAACTCCATTGATGTTGACCGGTGGATTTCGAAGTATCTCTGTGATGGCTACTGCTATCAAAAATGACGAATTAGATTTTATTGGTTTGGCAAGACCATTCGCTCTTAACCCTCAAGTTGCGAAAGATTTTTTAGATGGAAAAATTACAAAATGTGAAGTTCCTCAAATCACAGTTGGAATTGCTGCGATTGATAAAATGGGATTCTTAGATACGCTTTGGCATGCTTTGCAATTGGAACGAATGGCCAATGGGAAAGAACCTGATTTAAAAATGAGTGGTTGGAAACCATTTCGGAAAGTGATTAAGGAAATGATTTTTGGCTAATAAAATTGTTTCTTGGACTCAAAAATTCTCACCCCCATTTTCAACTTAAGAAATGACTTTCTTAGCCCACTTCAGCGAACATTAAAACGACTCCAGAATTATTTGAAGCAACCACTAAAATTGTTTACTTCTTTTTTTATAAAATTTATCCATTACAAAACTATGAGGGAGGGTTACTATCGAAATTAAAATAAGGGCTAACAAAATATTAGAAATAGAAATCCAATTCCAATAACTTGCCATCAAAAGGAATGCTCCACCTATTCCACTTAAAAATGAATAAGGAAAAAGTAATTTAAAAAACTGCCCAAAGTTGAATATCTTTTTTCTCTCTTTCAAATAATCAAACTCTTCCACCAAAACTCTAGTAGAATGTAATGTGGTGAAATAAAGCGTAAACCCTATTATTATAGGAAGTGTAAAAAAAGACAAATGAATCAATCCTAGCAGAAACATTTCCATAAAAAATCTGGAAGGAGAAATCTTTTTTTTCCAAAAAATAAATCCTAAAATCCCAACGGCTAGAAATGTACTCAATGGTAAAAGAATAATATGGAGTTGTTCAGAGAAAGCCCAAGGAAAAGATTCAAGATCTGAAAATTTTGAAAAAATAGGGATAAGCTCTTCCGAATGATAAAATATTAATCCAGATAAAATTGAAGTGCCCCAGACAAAATTGAGTGCCCGCAAATTAATTTTGGAAACACCATGTACATCAGAAAACTGAGATTGCCCAAAATGAAAAGCAGAAAGCAAAAGAAAAAATACGAAACTCCACAATGGCAAAAATAACCAAGCCAAGATATAAGCTCCCATCAAGCTGAAATAGAATAAGTAAAATTGTGTAACTGGAACCGTTTTATTTTCCTCCAAAAAAATGATATGATCGATAGCGCCATGTGGAATACCAACTAGCAAAATTAAAATTGTAGCCACTAACAATTGAACATCTAAGCCTAACCATTCCGTATTTCCGAAAAATATTAGAGCGAGATACCAACCACAAATGAAAAGAAAACTTGTAAATTTCATCTCTACTATATTAAAAAAGGATGGAGGTACAAATTAAACCGTACCTCCATTCCTCTCGTCTTTTTTTGAAAACAGAATGTCTTATGCTGCTCTTAATTTTGCTGTTTCTTGAATAGCGATGTTGTACACTACTAATCCGAAACCAATTTTGTTGATAGCATCTGCTATGTTGTAAAATAAATCTACATTTGACGATTCCCAACCAAGAGCTACATTCAACCAACCTCCTGGCATACACATGTAACCAATTGGATAAATTGCCCAACCTACTAGTACGAACCAAGCTAAGTAACGTACTCCTTGCTCGATTACTGGGCTGTTGCTATTTTTTGCTAATTGTGCAACTTCACCAAACCATGCAGTATACAATACATAAATGTAACCGATTGTAGAAATGAAACCCCAAATGACAGAGTGAGATGTGCTACCTCCTTCTGGGTTGAATGCTTCTCCAATGTATCCAGCAACTAACATCCAGACAGACGCTAAAATTAATTTCCATAATAAACTAGTTTTTGCGCCAGCTGCTTTGGTTAATAAATAGAATTCTACACACATGAGCGGTACTGTTAACGTCCAATCAATGTATCGGAGCGCAGTTGGATTCTCACCTGTGGCCATGTAATAATCTCTCATATAAAAATAATGCACCGCTGCAATACCTGTAATAAGACCTGAAACAAGCAATGATAATTTCCACTTACCATCAACGCTTCCTCGCTCAAAGAAAAAGAAAACGGAGGCAGCCATCATTGCCATGTAACCTGTAAAAAATGTAAATGCAATCGGATCATCCTTAGGGATGGAAAGTACTTCTAGTAATAACATATTAGTTGTGTTTTGTTAAGAATTAAAAAATTGTAATAATCATTTTAATGATCAGTTTTTTATTATTTACACTTCGTGTGAATTCATTTTGAAGAGGAAGTCTTATATTTCATAAAGTCCAATATGCCTTAAAATGAATTTTTTTTTTGAATACGTCGTCATACATTATTCGTCGTAATTATCTAATACCATAATCACAAAAACAGCACTTTGTATCACACATACACAATCACTAGGTCTAAATTGTTTGTTATTTCCATCACTAACAGAATAAAAATTTTTTTGTTTAAAACTTTCAATCATTATTGAAAATAAAAATCACAAGCAAAAACATCCACCAGTCATAACAACTTGACTATCAACTACTTAAGAGATTAAAAAATTTAATAAAACTCCCTATTTAGGCCAATTCTTTTTTATTGTTTAATATTTATGTGTTATTTTATTAAACAAAAGCAACCTTTTAGCTTATAGATGTATATACATATAAAGTAAATACAATTAAATATTTATCATCATGACGAGCATGGAATTTAATCAACAGTCTCAACAATTTTCTCGAATGCTTAAAGCATTTGCTTACAAATTAACTCAGGATATGGAGAGGGCTAAAGACTTATATCAAGATACTATTTACAGAGGATTGGCCTACAAGGATCGATTTGAAGAAGGGAGTAATCTAAAGGCGTGGCTACATACTATTATGAAAAATATATTTATTAACGATTATCGAAAAAGAATGAGAGCAAGTGTAATTATGGATTCTTCTGGTAACGATTACTTAATCGATTCTGGAAAAGAGATCGTAGATAATGATGGAGAAAGCAATATTATGATGAAGGAACTTACCGAGATTATTGACAAGTTAGAGGAGGAGTTACGATTGCCTTTTTTGATGCATTATCAAGGATATAAATATCATGAGATTGCTGACAAATTTGAAATTCCACTTGGGACAGTCAAGAGTAGAATTTTCTTTGCTAGGAAAGAATTAAAAAAGGAAATTCAAAAAAGATATGTGAATCAAGTGTATTACAATTAATAATTTAAAAAATTAATTAAGCTAAAATTATTATTTCATATCAACTTCGATATGAGATCAGAGATGTATTCTCTCTAGAATAATATTTACTCTCATTCTAATTTAGTCTTTTCCTATCTCCTACAGGTGTTAGTGTAATTCCAATTTTTTAAAGTATTTTTTCAATAAAAATATTTTAAATTACATCACGATTTTTGATTACACTAAATCCTCCAAATTATGCATACAAAAAAGACCTACTCCACTTTCGAAATGGCCATGTGGACACGTTACGAAACACTTCTATTTATTATTATAGGTTCTATATGGGCAGCAGTTTATTATTTTTTTGAACTAGGCTGGTTAAAAATTCCTTGGACACCTTTAGCTTTGATCGGTACAGCAGTAGCGTTCGTTATTGGTTTTCAAAATAACTCTGCCTATGGGAGGATTTGGGAAGCTCGGAAAATATGGGGTGGAATAGTGAACACCTCTCGAACATTCGGTATGTTTCTTCAAGACATGATTAATAATGACCATACTGAATCTGCGCTTTCTGAAACAGAGCTTCAAAACGAAATCAAAGTATTGACCTACCGTCATATTGCTTGGATGACAGCTTTACGTCATGCGATGCGAATGCCTAAACCTTGGGAAACTATCATGAATGAAAAAGCCAATACAGAATGGGACATTCACCCACCAGAGAAGAGTTCTTCTGTTGAAAAAGATTTAGCCCCTTATATTTCTCAAGAAGATATGGATTATGTAATGAGCAAAAATAATAAGCAAACTGCTTTGCTTTACCTCCAATCTCACCACCTTAAACAACTCAAAAATAGAGGACTCATTTGGGAATTTTCATTTTTGCAATTGGAAGGTGTCCTGGAAGAATTATTTACCCTTCAAGGTAAAAGTGAACGAATCAAAAATTTTCCTTATCCAAGACAGTTCGCAACACTTAATCATTTCTTTATGTGGATTTTTGTTTTGTTACTTCCCTTAGCCTTGGTTCCTCAGTTTGCTGAAATAGGAGCTCAATATACAGGAGGACATTGGTTTATTAATGATTTACTTGTTTGGTTAACGATTCCATTTTATGTGATCGTTGCGTGGATTTTTCACACTATGGAAAGAATTGGTCGTACTGGTGAAAATCCATTTGAAGGGACTGCTAACGATGTTCCAATTTCCACGATAGCAAGAGGAATTGAAATTGACCTTCGGCAAAACTTAGGAGAGTCGAACGATGAAATTCCAGAGCAATTTCCTGTGAAGCATAATACTCAGTTTTAAAATATTAGCCCTTCCAAATTTCAAAAATCTGGAAGGGCTCTATTCATCAATAGAAAATTTAAACCTTTTCTCTACTCGTACATTTTCCCAATATCCTTCGCATATTTTTCCAAAATAAAACTCCTCTTCAACTTCAACGTATAAGTCAATTCTCCTGTCGATACTTCCCAAGGTTCGAATAACAAATGAAACTTTTGAATGCGTTCTTCTTTTTTTAAATTGGCATTCACTTCTTCCACTACTGTTTCCATAAACTGTTCTATTTTCTGATTGATTGCCATAAATTGAGGCGCTGTCCAATGCACATTATTTTCTGCGCACCACTTTTCTAATTGAGAAAAGTTAGGAGTAATAAGTGCCGTTACAAATGGTTTCTGAAAACCCAATACTATGCAATTATCAATAAATGGAGACGCATTTAATTTTTGCTCCAAAACAGTAGGTACAATATATTTCCCACTCGAAGTTTTAAAAATATCTTTTTTACGTCCTGTGATTTTTAAAAACCTCTTGTGTACAAATTGTCCAACGTCGCCTGTCGTCAACCAACCATCTTTATCCAAAACAGCCATCGTTCGTTCTGGTAAATTATGATATCCCATCATCACATTCGGCCCTTTCACTAAGATCACACCATCTCCATTTTCGTCAGGATTTTCAATTTTAACTTCTACTCCTGGAACCGGAATTCCGACTGTTCCAAAATGAACTCCTCCAGGTTCAAAACGATTAAATGAAATGACCGGCGAAGTTTCCGTCATCCCATATCCTTCTCGAATATCAATGCCTGCTGCTGAAAATAATTTCCCTAATCGAGGTTGCAAAGCTGCTGCGCCTACGACCACTCCTTCTACTTTTCCACCCAAGGCATTTCGCCAAACTCGATAAACTAAAAGGTCTGCAATTTTTAATTTTAAAAAATAAATCAAGCCCATCCGCCCATCATACCTTTCTCCCAATCGAATTGCCCAATGCAAAATCTTCCGAGAAATTTTTCCTTTTGCCTCTCCTTTTTCAACAATCGTATCGTAAGTTCTTTCCAAAAACCGAGGAACACTTGCGAAATAATGTGGACGAACTTCTTTTATGTTTTCTACCAAAGTATCTCGACGCTCTGCATAATAAACTGATGCGCCAACTGCCATATATGTATATGTTACCATACGCTCAAAAACATGACTCATCGGCAAAAAACTCATCGTTCGTTTATCGCAATTAATTGGAACTAAGGAAATCGTTGCTTTGATATTGGAAACCAAATTTTTATGCGAAAGCATCACTCCTTTTGGATTTCCAGTCGTCCCTGAAGTATAAATTATTGTCGCCAAATCATCCTCATGAATCGATGCTTTTCTCCCTTCGAATTCTGCCAAGTGTCTATCAGTTGGATGTACCATCAAATCATCATAATGAGGAATCTCTGGTAGTTTTTCTAATGTAAAAATATTCTTCAAACTCACCACCTTTTCTGTTAAAGGCAATACCCTTTCATAAAACTCTCGATTCGCCACCACCAAATATTTCACCTCTGCATCATTCAAAATGTATTCAATCTCATGTGTCCTTGCTTGTGCATGGATCGGCACTAAAATTCCACCAATTTGCTGCGCTCCAAAATCTAAAAAATTCCATCTCGGGCTTCCAACCTGTGTCATGATCGCAATCTTTTCTCCACGCTTTAACCCCAAACTTAATAACCCCGCACTCACTCGATTTATCTTAGTGATGCATTCTTCTGTAGATAATTTTTGCCAACCTAAATCTTGCTTTTGTACAAGTGCAGCCTTATTTGGAAATTTCGCTAATTGGTAGGGAAATATGTCAAACAATCGACGGAAGTCAATTTGAGAAATGAGTTGGTTTTTAATTTTTGTTTTTGATTTCAAGTTTGTTTAACATTTTACTTTTCTAAGGTAGTAAAAAGCATACAAATAATAAAAAAAGAATATCTGAAAACACTTTCTGCTCCTTTGTTTATTTTCTCGTTTCACAAATCCTGAAATATTAATATATACATATTGTTCTTTAATATGAACTAGAACAATCTAAATAAGTATTAATAATTTATAAATAACAATATTGGAAAACCTCCTTCCGAATCTTTATTTTAAAGGGTAAACAACCTTGAGAAAACATATGATTAACTGGAAGGAAATACCTTTTGTAAAATTCCTCCTCCCATTTGCAATGGGAATTTTGCTCTCTATAATTCTAGAAAATAACCACCCTATTTGGTATGGTATATTTTTGTGTGCGCTACTTACCCGAGTCATTCTTCTTTTCATTAAAGTCCCAAATTCTTATCGAAATCTTCATGGATTTTTAGCACATGTTCTTTTATTTTCGATGGGATATTTATGGTGTTTTCATTTTAACGAATTACAAAACAAAAATCACTTCCAACAGCATCTTGAAACTGAAAATATCATTATTGGAAAAATTGAAACAGCTCCTACTTCAAGTAATTATTTAAAAGCAACACTCTCAACTCAACTCATTGGAACACATCTCGACTCACTAAAAAACTGCAACGGAAACATTTTGATTTACTTGAAAAATGATTCCACTCGACAATTAAAATACGGTGATATCATCGCTTTCCAAGGTCGAATTCAAAAAGTAGATTCACCTAAAAATCCACATGCATTTGATTATAAAAAATTTCTCCAATTCAAGAACATTCATTATCAAGTCTTCATCAACAAACCCAATAATTGGCAAAAATCAAACATCAACCAAGGAGGTTTTATTCATAAAAGCGCCATCAAAATCCGGCATTACTTTTTAAATATTTTGAAAAAACATTTAACTACTTCTCGAGAATTATCCGTAGGCAATGCTTTAATTCTAGGTTATAAAAATGATATCGACGAAGAAGTTAGAACAGCTTATGCTCACACAGGTGCTTTGCATGTCTTAGCTGTTTCAGGATTACACGTCGGTCTTGTCGCTTGGTTTGTAAATATACTGTTAGGCTTGGTAAAATCTAGAACTTTAAGTTGGCGAATCACTCGTGCCATTATTCTAATTGGAGTGGTTTGGTCATTTGCTTTGATTTCAGGAGGATCGCCTTCGGTGCTTCGAGCAGCGACAATGTTTACATTTTTGATCATCGGATTGTCTATGAATCGAACGACTAATATTTATAATTCGCTCGCCATTTCAGCAAGTATTTTGCTCATCTGGAATCCTTATCTTTTGATGAATGTGAGTTTCCAGTTATCTTATTTAGCGATCACCAGTATTGTTTTTTTTCACCCAAAAATCTTTCGAGGTTTAATTATCAAAAATGATTTTCTTCGAAGCATCTGGAATTTGATTTCACTCTCGCTTGCAGCACAAATTGGGACATTGCCAATTAGTATTTACTACTTTCATTCCATTCCATTTTTTGCTTGGTTATCAGGTGTGATTGTCATTCCTGCAGCGACGATAATTTTGGGGAGTGGAATGTTATTATTACTCATCGAAAGCCTGATTCCGAGTTTTGCAGTTATTCCTGGATGGATTTTATATTATTCGATTTGGTTGATGAATGAAGCGATTTTTTTGATTCAAAAATTTCCTTCGAGTGTTTGGATTGGCGTTTGGATTGGTTTCGGAATAGTTATTTCAATGTATGTTATGATTGGAAATATCATGCTCGCATTGAGTACTAAAAAATTAAAATGGTTCCTACCTGCTTCAGCCTTCCTATTACTCATTTCAGTTAATTATTCATTTATTTCATTTGGAGAAATATCTCAGAAAAAAATGGTCATCTACCATTCTTATCGCAATTCAATTATTGATTTTTTTGATGGGAAAAATAGTTTTAGTTTTCACAAAGGAGACATATCTGAAAAGAACTTATCATTCGCTACTCAAAATAATCAATGGGCGAACGGTATAAAAAAAACTCAACCGATTCATTTTGAAAATATACAATTTAAATCCGAAAATATTTTTTATCAAAATCCATTTATTCAATTTTTTGATAAAAAAATCGTGCTTCTCGATGATACTTTTCAATTCAGAAAAGAAATCAAAATCAACGTGAATTTCATTATCATCCAAAACAATCCAAATTTCAAAATGGAAGACATTTCGCAAAATTTCATTTTTGAAAAGATAATTTTCGATACATCTAATTCTCAATGGAAAGTCGAAAACTGGAAATCTGATTGCCAAAAATTAAACATTCAATACTTTGATATTTTTGAACAAGGTGCTTTTGAAGTTACGCTTGAATAGATTTAAAAACTAAAACCCAACATACTATGAGAAAACAATTTTACGAATACATTTATTTAACTCGCCAAGAAAGGAATGGACTTTTTGTTGTTATTTCTATGTGTAGTTTATTTTCTTTTGCGCCTTTGATTTATTCTTTTTTCGGAGAAAAGAGAGTAACTGATTTTAGTGATTTTTTAACTGAAATCGAAGCATTTCATCAGGCAGATATTTCGACTCAACCGCTCGCTTTTGCAAAAAACAACTTCTCTAATTCAACTCTGCAAAAACAATTTGACTTATTCTATTTTGATCCAAATTCTGCTTCAAAAGAAGATTTTATCAATTTAGGTATTTCTCTAAAAACGGCTCAAACGATTATTAACTTTAGAAGCAAAGGAGCAAAATTTTTCAAAAAAGAAGACTTCAAAAAGGTTTACGGTTTAAAAGGATCAGACTTCGAACGCCTCAAGAGTTTTATTCAAATCGAAAAGAAGGAAAAAGAGTTTCAGCCTTTTGCAAAAAATGAAATTCCACAATCTTATGATGCTCTCATCGTCAATCACGTCGCCTTCGATCCAAACACGGCTGATGAAAAAACATTATTACAAAATGGTATTCCGCAACATGTTGCTAGTACAATTATTAAATATCGAAGCAGCGGAGCCAATTTTCAAGTCAAAGAAGATTTGAAAAAAATCTACACTTTAAAGGATAACATTTATCAAAAGATAGAGCCTTTTATTGAAATCGTTCCACAGGAGAAAATAGTAAAAGTAAAAGTTTTTGATCCCAAAAGTGATTTCCCAAAAGAAGAAAATGTCATGGCAAATATTAGCATAGACATCAATGATTCTGCTGCTGAAGATTGGCAAAAGCTTCGAGGAATTGGGCCATCTTTTGCGAAAAGGATTATCACATTTAGAAATCGCCTTGGTGGTTTTCATTCCATCGAACAAGTTGGAGAAACTTATGGATTGCCTGATAGTACTTTCCAAAAAATAAAAACTCAGTTGAAGCCCTCAGACATTCTACAAAAAATAAATTTAAATAAAGCAACGGAAAGTGAGTTAAAATCGCACCCTTACATTTCTTGGAATCAAGCGAAATTAATTATCAGCTATCGCAAAATGCACGGTGATTATAAAAATGTAAATGAATTGTTACAAATTGGCGCCTTGAAAAAGGAATGGCTAGATAAATTGAAATACTATTTAGAAACCTAAAATTCATTTCACAAAAAAGTCCTTCCAGATTTTAAAAACCTGGAAGGACTAAACTGTATCTTTTTTAAAAAAATATTTTATTTTTTCAAAGAAGCCTTACTAAAAATATAGGGAGGAATCTCAGGATCAAATTCAATTTTCACCACAATAAAATCTGTCCCTTTACCAGACTTCAACATATCTTTAAAATTCATTTTTCCAGGATACCATCGGCCATCAGTTTTTGAAAAATCAGTCAATCTTACTCTCTTCAACAACTCTCCACTTTTTGCAAAAAGGTCTTCTTTCAATGGTACAAATCTTTCTTGATCTACCCACATTTTTCGTTTCGCATAGCTCACATCATCGACCTTTGCATTGAGTTCCAATACCCAGGTTTTTTGACCGTCAAGTGTATCTTCACCTATTACTTTTGCATCATAAATATCTGTCAACTCACGGTCTTCCATCATGTCTTCGTATGACAAATCTGATCCCATCACAGATTGTCGAAGCATGTGTCCTGACAACTGAATAGTTCGATCTGTCGAGGGAGAATAAATCCATAATTTATCGTCCAACTTCAACATCTTTGTTCCTTTTTCTCTTGCAGGTGCAAGGTATTCCGTAAAGCTTTTTTTATCGCCTTCTGAATATCCCTTCGACACAACGGTTCGACTTTTCCGACGACCTTGAATAACCATTTTTGATTCAACGATGCTAGTTTTGGAAACCATATTAGCATCAACTTTTTCAATGATTTCAAGGGCTTCAGGCGTTGATTGTGCTTCCAAATTGAAAGTCAACCAACTCAAACTAACTATTAATATGATTGATAAAAATTTCATGTTTTTTTATTTTTTTCACGTAAGACGACTCTCTAAGTCGTTTATTATTAAGACGTTTTTTTTACAAAAAACATACTTATAGAAAAGTTAAATTTTTACACTTCTAGCTCTTTAAAAAGTTGAGCTGTTTCTCTTTTATATATTCCGATTCCTGACAGCATATTCCCAAAAACCATCGCTAACAATCCTGGAATAAATCCAATGAAAAATAACTCTGGCGTCACTTTCGCTCGTAGCACCGACGGCATCAACATCGTCGAATTATCCATATACCCGCTGATATCAATCCCAACGATTTGTAAATAATATGCACCTGCTAATCCTATCATAGTTCCGACAATCGAACCGATCACTCCAATGAGAACTGCCTCCATAATTAACCGTCTGTAAATCGTTCCTTTGGCCTCTCCTAGTGCCAGACGAATTCCAAATTCTTGGTACCTCCGAAGACCTCCCAACAAACCAGTATTCCATAAAACTATCGACATTGCAAAGACAAAAATGAAGACAAATATTCCTGACATATAATTGGAGTAATCAATCATTTCTCCCAAATTATTTTGTTCACGCAATGGCATCATAATCGGTGCAAATTCATTTGCATCATCTGCATATTTCTTATTAAAACTATCTGCTAGTTCTTTGACTTGCTCATCATCGTAAGCATTGAGTTTGGAAAATCCGAGCAACTCTCCCGCTCCATTTTCCATGTCCAACATTTTTTGCGCATCAGAAACATCAACTACAATTGCCCCTCGATCCATCGCCGCTGCACCAAAACGAATTGTTCCACTCACTACGAAATTTTGGAAAGTCATACTTCCATTCATCGTCGTTCCGAAGTAAGTAATTTCATCTCCAATATTGAGATTTAATTTTTTGGCAAAATCGTGACCAATGATTGCTTCGCCATTTTTTTGAGGCATCGCACCTTTGACCAATGAACTTTCAATGTTCATTCTTTCTGCTTCGCCGCTTTCTTCATCAAATAGATTAATCGCCATTCCTGCAGCTGGCCCTTGCCCTTTTGATTCGCCTTTCTCATCTGGCACATCAATTAATCCACCGAATTTAATTCGACTGACCCATTGCATTTCAGGATAATCTTTTTCCAAAGATTCAATCAATTCGTCCACTTCTAAAAGTGCCAAATCATTGGGTAATTGAGCTTTATTTTCAGCGTAAGCCTTGGTCATTATTTTCACATGACCAGTTTCGAAACGAGCATTTTGATCAATCATATCACCAAAAGCACCTTTCATATAGGCACTTAACATGACCGTCAATGCTACACCAATACTCACCACAACGATGGGTAAAATGCTCCGACTTTTGTCTCGTAAAATTCCTTTCAATAAAAATTGTATCATTGTAATTTTCCTTTTAATGCGAGAACTGGATTCATTTTTGAAATTTTTCTCGCAGGTAAAAAACTGACAATTGCTGCTGCAACTACCACCAAAAGAATGGTTGTCGAGACAACTTTAAAATCAAAAACTAAGAAAATCCGTTTGGGAAAAACGACTCCCATGTCTTGGTAAAAATCTGGAAACACAATTCCATTATTCGCTAAATAATAAAATATCGGAAATCCAACTATGCTCCCAACAATCATTGCGAACAAACTATACATCGTTCCTTCCACCGTAAATAATGCGACCACTTCTGCCCTAGTCATTCCAAGGGCGACGTAAGTTCCTATTTCTTTTTGCCTACGAAAAACAGAAAGTACTTGGGTATCAAAAATCGCTAATAATGCAATCGACAATAAAAGCATGTACATAAAAAATGTACTGATCCTTTCCATTTCCATCAATTCATAAAAATCTTTTAATAGATCATCTTGAGTTTTGAATTGCCAGCCTGAAATATCCGTCGGAGTATAATTTTCATTAGCTACAAAAAGTGTAGCGTGATTTTCTAACCCTGTCATTTCCCATAATTTCTTAATCGGAATCCAAATCTGACCGCCATCGACTGTTCCTACATTCGTAGTAAAAACCTTGACGATCTTAATTTTTCCAGCATCAAAAGTTCCACCCTTGTCTCGCCATCGAAGTAGGACTTGATCACCTTCTTTTAAATTCGTAGCATCTGCCATATTTTTTCCAATCATCGCTGGAATCATCTCAGAGTTAGTTTTAAGATTTTTTGTAGGTAAAACTATATGTGATTGATCGACATCTATTCCTTTTAACAAAACTGAAAGCATTCGTCCTTCTGGGTAAATTGCAGCTTGACGAATCAAAATTGGTGTTAAATTTTTCATTTCATTTTCGCTCAACTCGCCATGTCCATCTTGAATGGAAAAAGGATCGTAAGGGTCATATTCTTCGTTCACCAAATGCCCTTCAGCATACTCCCAAGCGATACTTTCTTCCAAAGCTTGATTATACCAGCCTTCTAAAAATCCTCTAAAAAAAATAATGATGATAAATGACAATGCCAATACGCCAACGTTGAGCCAAGTCCGAAGGCCTGCTCCCATCAAATTTTTGTAGGCTAGTTGCATTGCTAATTTCATAATTCTCTTTTATTGTAATTTTCCTTTTAAAGCTAAAACCGGGTTCATTTTTGAAATTTTTCGAGCTGGTAAAAAACTAACAATTGTTGCAGCAATTACCACCAAAAGAATCGTCCCGACTATTAATTGAATTCCAAAAACTGGAAAGATTCTCTCTGCTAATGGAATACCCATATCTCTTGAGGCTTGAGGCATTCCTATTCCTATTTTTGCTAAATAGGCAAAAAGTGGAATCCCAACTATGCTTCCCAAAATCATCGCAAAAATACTGTACATACTTCCTTCGACTGTAAATAATCCGACTACTTGACTTCTCGTCATTCCTAAAGATATGTAGGTTCCTATTTCTTTTTGTCTTCGAAAAACTGATAACACTTGCGTATCAAAAATGGCCAATAATGCAATCGCTAACAAAAGCAAATACATGATCGAGCCACTTATTTTTTTCATGGCGATAATTTCATTTAAATCGCTTAGCAATACTTCTTGACTTTTATATTTCCAATCTGAAATATTCTTGGGTTGAAAATTTTCATTGGCAACATAGTATGTAGCGTGATTTTCCAAACCTGTCATTTCCCACATTTTACTAATCGGAATCCAAATTTGACCTCCATCAACCGTTGGAACATTTGTTTCAAAAATTTCGGCGACCGTAATTTTTGCTGCATCGAAAGTTCCACCTTGGTCTCTCCAGCGAAGGAGAATTTCATCTCCTTTTTTTAGGTTAGCGGCATCAGCCATATTTCTACCCATCATTGCGGGGATTTTCGCTGTACTATTTTTTAGCGAAGCTGTCGGAAGCTCGAGAGTAGTTTGATTTGCATCAATACCTTTTAGAGCAACGGAAAGCATTCTGCCTTCAGGATAAATCGAAGCTTGACGAAGTAAAATTGGTGTTAGATTTTTGCTTTGCTCATTTTCCAAAACACCATGTCCATCCAAAATCGTAAACGGATCGAAAGGATCATACTCGGTATGAAGTAATTGTCCATTACCATATTCCCAAGCGATGCTATCATATTTGGCTTGCTCATTCCAACCATCAATTAAGCCATTGTAAAAAATGATAATGATAAATGAAAAGGCCAAAACACCAACGTTGAGCCAAGTTCGCAAACCTGCCCCAACTAAATTTTTATAGGCTAATTGAAATGCTAGTTTCATTAGCTTTGAGTTTTTGATTTGATAATTTCATCTTCTTCAACTGCTCCGTCCCGAAGGTGAACGATGCGATCTAAGTAACCCATTACTTTTTCATCATGTGTAGAAAATAAAAATGTGGTTCCTAGATTTTCGTTTAATTCTCTCATCGTCTTGAGAATTGCATGAGTATTTGCAGCATCCAAATTTGCGGAAGGTTCATCAGCGATTACGATCTCCGGTTTCTTCACCATGGCTCTTGCGATGGCAACTCGTTGACCTTCACCACCTGAAAGTTTATCTGGTTTCTTGTCAGCCATGCTTGCTAAACCAACCCATTCTAGGGCTTCCATGACCATTTTCTGTCTTTGCGCTTTTGGAATATTTTGAAGTAAGAGTGCAAATTCTACATTTTCGTAGACGGTGTAAACTGGCAACAAATTATATACTTGGAAAATAAATCCGATATGTTTATTTCGAAGCAAGGCCGATTCTTTGTGCGATAGTTTGGAGATATTTTTTCCTAAAACTAAGGCGTCTCCTTCTGTTGGAGAATCTAATGAGCCAATGATATTTAGTAACGTTGTTTTCCCTGAACCACTTGGGCCAACTAATCCTGCGAATTCTCCTCTTTGAAATTCAAGGTTGATATTTTTCAATGCGGTAAATTCTCCTTCTCCAACTGGGAAGCGTTTGGTTACATTTTTAATTGAAATTATGGATCCGTTTTTCATATTATTGAAATTGTATTTGATGGTCGAAGATGGATTAAAATGGGGTTTGGTTTTATGATTTTTGTCAGTTTGGTTTAGTGATTTTTATTGGCAAATGATTTATGTTGCCCTGTTCTTTTTTTCGTTTTACAATTTGAATATGGTGATTGAGTTGAGCGTTGTTCTTTTTTTCATTGAAAAAAAAGAACCAAAAAATTCTAGACGAAAAAATAGCTAAACACAAAGCAGGCTCCCGCTCCCTCATTTTTCGCCGAGCCTCGCCCGCTTCTTATTACTCATGGTTTTCCTTTCAAATTTAAATTTCCTACAAGGATTCAAATCTTACTCTTTCCTTAAAAACAAATTATACTTTACTGTATCATTTAATGATTATAAACTATCATTAATCGAATTCCTGGTCCTGAAAATTGATTGACTAAATCATTTTGTTGAATTCCAGAAATTGCTGATGGATTGTAATATGCCATCACGTAAGCTGAGATTTTTTCAAACTGATGATTGTAATTTATATTGAATGTAAAGTTCTCCGCCGTCCAATTGTATAAAAATACACCACTTATATTATCAAAAAAACCAAGTGGATAAGACACCATTGCTGCGGAAACATTCGTAGTATTTTCTAATCCTAAAAATTGATTATCCAAGGCTACTGCCAAATGTTCTAACATTACATTTACGCCATTGCCAATTCCAAAAGTATAATCTGTTCCGATATTAAAAAGCGCTTGGTGTGTCAGGAATCCTACGTCTTTAGTTTTGTAAATCAAAGCCGTCTCGAACCATAGTCCTACTCCGACATCCCATTTTCCATCCAGACCAAATCTATGCTCTGGTATTTTTTCAAACTGAGGAAGAAATTCTACACTTGTAGAGTTCGCTGCGCGATGATGATAGGAAAAAGCAATTTCTCCTTTTTTCGTAGGGTACTGAATTCGTCCACCAAATTCTGGGATTGTCTTATTCGTTTCAATGGCATCAAAACCTCTCGTTTTTTCATTTCCGTACAAAGCCCACAACCAAATATTGGCATTATTCAGAAAATAATATCTGCCAAGCACTCCGTAAACTCCATTTGTCAATTGCAATGGATCTCTTGGGTCAATTTGATTAAACCATTGAATCGGTCTAAGCAATGACGCTGATCCAAAATCTATTTTTTGCAATCCTACTCGTAACTCAAACTGCTTCGCATTATATCTTGCCCAAACTCGATAAGGTTGAATATTCCCATCAAGACTTGAAGTGTCAAAAGGTGAAAATAAAATATTTCCATTGATATTAGCTGATGCTTCGAAATCGAAAAACCTCGTTTGTGCAGAATCCATTGGAATCAAATAACTCGCCTCTGGAATATATCGTGAACCTAAAAACCCTTCCATTTGATTGTCAGGAGAGTAACTTCCCACCATGATGAATTGCCCTTCAAACTCTACTTTCTGTTGTCCAACAACAAAAGTGCTCCAACCAAAAACCAACAAAAAGAATATCCATTTTCTCACAATGAGGTTTATTTATTTTTTTCAGAAATACCGTAAATGCAAAAATTTGTAAGCGCCATAATTAACTCTGATGAATTTTTATAAATTTTTAATAAGTTTTCATCATGTGCTTTTTGTCCAATATCATTGAACATATACATTATAAAATCTATCTTCAAATCCTTTCGAATAAATCCTTCTTTTTGTGCTTTTCTAAAATCTCTTTTAATCATTAGAAGTGATTTCTCTCTTTCTTTTTCTAAATCTACAATCAACTCCGCAAATGATGGATGATATAAATCAGCTAGAAAATCATTGCTCATTTTTTTAACAGACTCATGTTTTAGTTCGATGAGTTGAGCCATTTTTTCTGGAAAATTAAAATTCTCATCTTCCATAATTCGCTGATAATCATTTCTCGATTGAGAGGTTAATTCTTCCAAAACTACTTTCGCAACTTCATTTTTATTTTTGAAATTTCTATAAAAAGTCATTTTACTTATGCCAGCTTTTCTACAAAGCTCTTCTACAGAAACTTTTCGAAGGCCGTGTTGCCAAAATAAATCTTTAGCCGTTTTCAAAATATTAGCAGCCGTAGAGTTTAAAGTAGTATCAGTCATTAGTCTTTTTATTCATGTTACGATTATTTTTTAAAGTTACGATTTCTGGTCGTAAAGTCAAAATTCGTAACATTGATATTTGTCACCCTCTTTTTCTAATTATAGATTGCTATATTTTTCTGAAAAAAATTAAAGGAAATCAGATATGGTGACAAAAATCACCATCTCACTTAACAAAAGTCATCATTTCCCCCTTCGTTTCTCCTCAATTTGTGTTCAAAATAATTGTTCACTAAAAAAAATAAATTATGAATGTTTTAGCTCCAGTTTCTACTATTATGACAAAAGATGTAATTAGCGTTGGCGAAAGAGATCGATTGACCTTGGTCAGAGATATCTTTAAAGAGCACGCTATTCACCACCTTCCTGTAACTAAAGCAGGGAAAGTAGTTGGTATTCTTAGTAGGGAAGATTTACTACTTTTTATGAAAGGCTTGGGTGAAAATACTTTGGAAAAAATCATCAATGAAACACGCCTTAATAATTACAATGTCGAAGTTATCATGACTAAAGGCGTAGGTAAATTAGAACCTACTGACCGAATCAATGTCGCGTTAGATATTTTCGCAAAAAATTTATTTAGAGCATTACCTGTTGTTGAAGATGATAAATTAGTTGGAATCGTCACCACTTTTGATATTATCAGAATACTTAATGAAGAAACGTCTAACGTTTAATCATTAATTTCTTTTTAAAATTTTAAAACTTCAAAGCATGAAGAATATATTAGTGCCTATAGATTTTTCGCAATGTTCAAGGGATGCATTTTTATATGCTAAAGGATTAGCGGATACATTGGGATTCTCAATTAAATTGGTACATGTATATATTGGCAATTTGAATACTGATGCATCTATAAATCTTCAGCCTGTAAACAGTAGAGAGGAAGCAATTCTCAAGAAGATGCAGGAGTTTGTCAAAGTCAATCTTGAAGAAAACAACAATTCCAATGTTTTGACTCGACAAAAAATCGAGACCGAAGCAATCGTTGGATTAAGTGCAACTCATGAGATTGTAGAATTGACTAAAGATGAAGATGATATTGCTATGGTTGTAATTGGTACAACTGGAGATGGTAATATGATAGAAAAAATGTTTGGTAGCGTTTCTTCTGCAGTAGCTCAACGTTCTCATTGCCCAGTAATTTTGGTTCCAAAAGGAATTGAATTTAAGAAATATGAAAATGTACTTTATGCCAGCAATTATGAATCAGCTGATGAAAATTTACTTGATCAAATTGTTGATTTTGGAAAGGTATTTAGTGCCACCATGCATTTTGTACATGTAGAAGAAAATGACAATTACGAAACTGTAGAAGACACTATTTTCTATAAACTTTTTGAAAAAGGTGATCCTTCATTTTCATTTAACATCGTCAATATTAAGAATCGTTCTGTTTTGTCAGGATTGAATCAATATGCTGATGAAAATAATGTAGACCTCATCGTTTTAGTTAATCGCCAACGGAACTATTTAGAAAATATATTCCAGTTGAGTCTGACTAAAAGAATGGCAAAAGCCTCTAAACTTCCGGTGATGGTTTTTCATTTATTAAACGAGTAGTTTTCGAGTTTGGAGTTGTTATAATTTTTTCTCAAAAATTTTATACTCCTCCAGTTTTTTAAATAAGCAATGTGGATCCTTCCTATGATTTATTTCTAGGAAGGATTTTTTTAAAACGTAAAACTGCTACTCTTAAATTTTAAAATCAAATCATTATGAATACAAATACAGCTTTAAGAGATCTTATGACGACAGACTTGACCGTCATCCAATTAGATACTCCTTTCAATAAGATCAAGTCTATTTTTGATTCTAACCCTTTTCATCATCTTCCGGTGGTAGATAATATGGCAATGGTTAAAGGTATTATTAGTAAGCAGGACTTCACTAATTTAGCTTTTCGGCTATACAACGAGACTGGTGGAAAAATATACTCTGAAAAAACCTATAACAACATATTTGCAAAAGACATCATGACTAAAAATCCTGTCTTTTTAAATCCTGATGATAGCGTTGGATTAGCTGCCGATTTATTTTTAGAAAATGTTTATCATGCCATTCCAATTATGGAAGATGGTGTTTTGGTAGGAATAATTACAACGCATGATTTAATAGCTTTTGCATTTTACAAATCACCAGTTGGTGATGAAGAATAATTTTTACAATTAAATTTGCTCTCTTAAATAACCCTTCTCTCAAGAAAAAAAACCTACATCTTTTCAGATGTAGGTTTTAGAAACAACTTTATTATTGTTTCAAACATTATCCTAATTAAAAATTATAATTCTACTTGCACATCTCCAAAGTCAAGACTTAAAACTGGTGCCTCACTATGATTGACCAAAGCCTCGATATTACTTCCAGCGAAAATTCTTTTTAATGGACTTCGATTTTGATTAGATACGACAATTAAATCCGCGTTCACTTCTTCTGAAAAATGTCTAATCCCAACATCTACTGACAAGTCTCTATAAAAATGTGTCTTACAATTATATCCTTCGCATAATTCTTTAAAATCTTTCATCGCTTCCTTCATTAATAAGGAAGGTTGAGCAAACCAGCCTGAAGTATTAATTGACAAAAGATGGATTGTCTCAGGCGTAAACCATTTGATGAATTTTAAAAACTTCTGGAATGGTTCCTTTTCTTTTTCATCAAAATTCGATGCAAAAACTATATTCTTAAATGAATATTCTTTGAGTGGATTTTTTATTACAAAAACTGGAACGTGTAATTTCCGAATGGCTTTTTGAGTATTAGAACCAATAAAATATTCTTGCTTTCCACTTACTCCATGAGATCCCATCACCACAAAATCTGTTTTATTTTCAGTTACTTGATTTTGTAATTCTTTTAAAAATTTACCTCCAGAGATAATTGTTTGTAATTTTATTCCTTCTCGATCAGCTCTTTCTTTCCACTCTTTCAACAATACATTTACATTTTCAATTAATTGTTTTTTGTCGGGTAATTTATTCTTTTCCTCATCGGATAATTCATTCCAATCATCAGGAAGATCTATACACGCAAAAAGATGTAAGGTCGCATCAAAAAATTCAGCGAAGGCAAATCCTAAATCTATCGCGTATCCTGCACACGCTGAAAAATCAGTAGGTACTAAAATGTTTTTCATGTTTTCGAGTTTTTATTTTAACTCAAAATAGGCATTTTGGTATTTCTCGTGATTGATATTCTTCATTCAAAAAGGTGATTTTTGTCACCTTTTTAATTAAATGAATTAAAAAGGGTATAAATCCTTCGCTGGAATTTTTACTCGTTTAAAATATTCACAAGTTTCAAAGACTATTTCTTGCTTTAAGATTTCATCAAATTCTAATCGAGTTGGGTTTATTTGGTATTGTTCCACGTCCTCGTAGGAAACATCTTTTACCGAAGTAATTTTCTCCAAATCACTTACCTCTCCAGGGAGGTTAGCCATTTTTAATTCAAGGTTGGTATCCTCATCTAGGGAAAGAATAATTACTTCGTAGTCTCCATCTTTTAATTTCATGTTCATCACTTGGTGGCCTTTATAAGACTTTAAAATATTCTCTTCACTCAAAACAAAAAGAGTATCTGCCAAACGAACAGAAGCAAAAACGGTATCATTTTGAATTTTATAAATTGTACAATCTCCTAAATCTTTTACGAATAATGATTCACCTGTTTTAATCACATTAGGATCTGATTCAATCCTATTCTCAGGAATAGAAAAGTCAAACCAATGCGTTTTATAAATAATATTTTTATCTATTACTACTAAACTACTATCTGATTCGCAAAAAAATGTTCCTATGAATTCAGGAGAAAAAGAAGTTATTTCAGGAATTCCTTTTGGCTGTGGAGTTTTAAAAACTACGGCAGGTTCACAAGAAGCAATCACTACGATTATTGAAATAGTTAAACCGATTATTAAATTTTTCATGATACTTTTTTTTGGATTTGATTGAATTTTAATTCCTTTTAGTCATGGACTAAAGACCTGCTTGGGCTCTTTTAGGAAGGGCGCAAGCTATTTTTAGATTCAATTTCAATTTGGCAATTTCTAAATTCTTATTATTTGATAAATATCATCTTACCTATTGATTTTTATCAATGATTTAAACTTGAACTAGGTCTATTTTTATGAGGAAAAAAAGATGAAAATTTATAATGCCAAACTATTAAAAGATTTACAAACAGAATTCAATCAAGCTTTTCCTTATTTGAAAATTGAATTCTTTAGTAAACCTCATGAAGACGGAAACGGATCGAATGAAGCAGATATCTTAGATAGTGAGTTAACTGTTGGAGAAGTGCGAGATAATGATGTTAACGGCTTCATTCCGATAGATGGGAAAATTCCAGTTGGTATTTTTGAAAAATTATTTCAAACTAATTTCGGCTTATATGTTCAAGTTTACAGAAAGTCTCATGGTAAGTGGTTACAGACTTGGGTAACTGACATTTGGACTTTGGAGGAACAAAATAATCGTGGAAAAATTTTAGGCGATAGAGATAATTTACTCGCAAAATAATTTAATTGTATTCAGATATATTTAATTCCTTAGGTGATTTTCATTGGCAGAAAATCATCTATTTTTTTTTAGGTCATATTATCCAAAAAAAATGTTGCCCTCTAAGAGAGCAACATCGGTTCACTTCTGACTATTCTTTTTCATATTAGAATAAAGTCAACTTATCTAATATTTAATAATTTTTTTTCATCGTATGCATAAGTCAACATATCAAATGTTGTAAGCATCCCAACCACTTTATTCTCATCATCTACGATTGGCAAGGCATGAAATAAATTCTCTTTAAAGATACCTAACGCAACCGTGATTGGATCTTCAGGATGCAGTTTAGCTACTTGCTTGGTCATCACATCTTTAACTAACATTGACATCATAAATTTCCGATTAGCCACATCAGCTTTTGAATTTTTAAAGACAGAGAAAGTTGTCAACATCTTATTATAATCATGTCGACTAATAATCCCAACTAATTGTTCGTCCTCATCTACAACGGGAATATGATGAAAAGAATTAGTATCAAAAACTTCTTTAGCTACCATCATTAAGTCATTTGGACGAATGGTAACAACATCTGTGGTCATTAAATTCTTTATTGGAGTATTCATATTCTTAAGTTTTTTTATTTAGAAATAGACACATCATTAAAAGCATATTGCATCAAATCATATGGTGTAACAATACCCACCAATTCATTTCCATCTACAACTGGAAGTGCTCGAAACTTGTTTGCTTTGAATATATCAGCAGCTAAACCAAGCGTATCTTCAGGGTCAATAGTCATTGGATCGTTGGTCATCATTTGTTTGACTTGATAATTATTGTACCAGTCATTAGAAAAATTTTGTCCCGTAGTAACAAAGGAAACATGATAAGCTGTTTTCCATAAATCTTCCAAACTGATAATTCCTACCAATTCTTTTTCTTCATTGACTACCAATAAATGATGAAAATCATTTTTATCAAATAATGATTTCACTTCCCCGAAAGAAGTTTCAGGAGCTACCGTCACTAAATCAGTAGTCATAATATTTCGAATTATTTTTTCCGTATTCATTTTGTTAAAGTTTAATTATATCGTTTTAATAACAGGGAGCAGTTTCTCCAAAAAGAATCTACTGCACGTTGTATCTTAAAGGCCAGCGTAATAATGTTTAGAGCTAATAAAATCTCCAAACCCAGCCAAATATTCTAAATATGCTTGTCTCAAAAAAGTAGCTGTCATCGCCAAATTCTCTCCTTCCATTTCTTCAACTGCTTGATTAAAAACTATAATCGCCTCTTGTAATTTTTTCTTTTGATTTTCTAATACTTTCAAATCATCCACATCTAAGTTGAATAACTTCGCATCAACTTTTGCTTTTTCAACTATCCTCCATTGCTCATTCATATCTTTAACGATATCTTCAAATTCGCAATAATCCAACAAACAAAGCATTTGATCAATTGCCACTTCCTCCGCCAAATCCAATGATGCTTCAAACTCCCAAACATTATCTAAATAATAATCTATGTCATGTTGACTTCGCAAATCCATCATTTGATATCTGACATGATCTAAAAAAATGTATGCATCTTTTGGCTGCATGGCATCAATTGAAAAATATGCATCAGATAACCACGCATCTGTCATTCGAAATGCTTCTTGCCAATCATCATTCTCTGGATTTAAGCTTTTATACTTTCGATTAACTTTTTGCCAAGAATGATTTAAGAAAAAAACTGATCTTTTCGCATTATCCATCTCACCTTGTCGCACATAATAAAGTACTGGAATGTAAGCTTTATCAAACTCCGCCATATCATGTAACAATACATCTACATTTTGATCCTCACATGAACTTGACAAAGAAAAAAAGAACACAAAAAGCAACAAACCCATCACCGAAAAATTCTTGCTTTGTATTTTTCGTCTTTGAAAAAATTGGCCGATTGTACTTATTTTTTTTATTTTTTTCATCTTTTCTCAATTAGTCTTTAATAATATTCTAAAGTTAATAAGGTTAGAAAAGATGGGTATTGACTAAAATCAAACAGGGTGGTGATTTTCATCACTACCCTGTAAAACTTTTGCTATTAAATATTTAGAATATTACTTCGAAGTCGTATCCCTCAATATCAAAAGCGGCACAGGACTATCAAAAATCTCCTTTGTCGTTACACTTTGATGAAATAGATTTGACCAAAAATCTCGATCTCTTCGAATCATACAAAGCATATCTGAATTTTCTTCAAAGACAAAAAGATTTACAACTCCATTCACATCATTTGATCCATAAATTCGATGAAATGTATGCGGAATATCACCTAAAGAAAAATCAATCCCTGGATCATAACCGACTACCATTTTTTCTTTTTCCAAATGCAACACTTTGATATTGGATTTGTAAGCTTTTGCCAATTCCAAAAGTGGATTGAGCACATCATCCTCCGCTACTATTCCTGAGTCGACTGCAAATGTTATATCCTTAATTGGACGATAAGTAAAACTATTTGGAATCGCCAAAATTGGGATATGCGTTTGTTTCATCACTCCAAAGGTTTTACTGCCTAAAAATATTTCTTTCAATCCACTTGCACCTTGAGTCCCCATCACAATCATATCGAAATCTTCATTATTGGCAAGACTACAAATCGTATCAACTGGACCTCCATCGATCGATCGACCTTTCAAAATAGTTTTTCCAAAAACTAAATCTTTAAAAGAGCGAATATTATCTGAAAGATCGCGCTCGGCATCTTCTTTTAAATATTCTCTTACTAAAGTTGTTGAACTAATAATGGAATGCATTTCATAAACATGGAGTAATTCAATTTCAGCTTCAAAATAATTACCAATATTGATGGCATATCGAAGTGCATTATTCGCATGTTCAGAAAAATCTGTAGGAACTAATATTTTCTTCATGATTTGGAGTTTTTTTTTCAAAAGAACTAGTGCATCACCATCAATGGAATCGATGGGTTCATGATAATTTCATTGGTTTTGCTGGTATGTAATAAGCGTTCCCAAAATCTTCTTTGAGGTTTCACTAAAATCATCCAATCCATATTATGCTCTTTAGCATAAGCTTCCAAGCCATGTGCAACAGTATCGCTCGTGATGGAATCCATTTGAAATTGTAGCCATGGAGCTTTTAATTGAAATGCTTTTTCTAATAAGAAATGGGCGATATGATTTTCTGGATTTTTCGGTGTTGCTTCCATCTTATCATATACATGTACTAAATGAATTTTTGAATTCAATTTATTAGAAAGATCTCCAATTTTCTTTAATACATTTTCGTCCGCAGATTCATACTCGCTGGCATACATCAATTTCCTAACTGGGCGAAAATTAACACCTCCTCCAGATGGAATAAGTAAAACAGGACAAACTGCTCGTTGTGCAACGTAAAGTGAAACCTTTCCAAATACTTTTTCTAAAATCCCAGTCGAACCAGTTGCTCCCATCACAATCATATCATACTCACCTGTCTTCGACATTTCAACTAATGTGTCAGCAGCAAATCCAATAACTAATTTTTGCTCCACCATATTAGCAACGACAACCTCTTCGATGTTTTTTGAATAATGCTCTGCAACGAATTCATCAAGTCGTTCTTTGCTTGCTTTTTCTATTTCGTCATCAGAAGGAATATAAAATTCGTTAAGGTGATTAGCAGACGGATGGTAAATATGCACCACTGTAACCGTTGCATCTAAATTCTCCGCCAATTCCATCGCATATAAAAATGCACACGAAGCATTTTTAGAAAAATCTGTAGGAACTAATATCTTTTTCATATCTCAAGTTTTATTTTTTCTAAAAAAAATCTAAAAGATCTTGTTTGGCTAAGTGAATTAGTGCATTACCATTAAAGGGATCTGAGGATTCATGAGAATTTCATTGGTTTTACTCGTATGCAAAAGTCGTTGCCAAAGCTTACGTTGAGGTTTTACCAAAACCATCCAATCCATATTTTTTTCAGTTGCATATTCTGACAAACCATGAACCACCGAATCGCTACTAATTGCATCCATGGTAAATTTTAGGTTAGGCACTTTTTGTTGAAATGTTTTTTCTACCAATGAAGATCTTGCACCTTCCGGATTTTTATTAATGTCTTCATAAACGTGTACGAGGTGTACATTTGATTTCAACTTACTAGAAAAATCTTCTAGTTTAGCCAAAGCAGGTTCATTGACTAATTCGTATTCTATAGCATACATTATTTCTCGAACAGGTTTAAAACGAACACCAGAAGGAATCAATAAAACAGGGCAAGCAGATGATTTAGCTACATGAAGTGACACCTTTCCAAAGACTTGTTCAAGTAGACCAGTAGAACCAGTTGCTCCCATCACAATTAAATCGTACTCTCCAGTTTTTGACATTTTCACCAACTTCTCAGCAGCAAAACCTAATTCTAACTGTTGCTCCAATCGTCCATCTACCTCGACATTGGAATCATTCTTTTTCACAAAATTATCTAGCTGTTCTCGACATACTTTTTCCAATTCATTATCCGCAACAATCATATACTCATTCATATGATTGACCGATGGATGATAAATATGAGCTACCGTAATGGTAGCATCTATCTGATCTGCTAATTTTAATGCATAATTAAAAGCACATTTAGCATTTTCTGAGAAATCTGTAGGAACTAGGATTTTTTTCATTTTTCTATTTTTTAACCATTGATAATCAGAATCTTAAGCCTCAATATTAGTACTTCTAATTTCACAAGGCTATTTATAATCACAAAATGAATAGATTACTTTTTTTTTATCTTGATGAAAATCATTAACTTTTGGTGATTTTTGTCACCTTTAACTCAAATGTAATTTGAGTACTTTGCTAAAACAAATACATCACTTTAATTTGAAAAATTTCGTTATGAAAAAAATTTTAGTTATAGAAGATAATTTAGATGTTAGAGAAAACTTAGCTGAGATCTTAGAACTCTCTAACTATGAAGCTATCACAGCTGAGAATGGGAAAATTGGAGTTCAAAAAGCGCTAACTGATACCCCTGATTTAATTCTTTGCGATGTTATGATGCCTGAATTAGATGGCTATGGTGTTTTGAATATTTTGGGTAAAAAACCAAAAACGGCTGAAATCCCTTTTATCTTTTTAACTGCGAAAGCAGAACGAAGTGATTTTAGGAAAGGAATGAATTTAGGAGCAGATGATTACATTACTAAACCTTTTGACCAATCTGAATTATTAGATGTGATCGAAAGAAGAATTAAAAAAAGTGATCGGATTAAGAAAGCATTTGATGGAACCAATCAAGGATTGACTGCCTTCATCAACGAGGCTCGTGGACAACAAGAATTGGAAAAATTAACTGAGGAGCGTACAACCAAAGAATACAAAAAGAAGGAGAAAGTTTACCAAGAGGGAGAACGTCCAAAGCAGTTATTCTTCATCGTTTCAGGTAAAGTAAAAACTTATAAAACTAACGAATGGGGAAAAGAGTACATCACAGGTGTACATGAAGCTGGTGAATTTTTGGGATATTTATCCATGATCAAAGAGTCACCTCACTCTGAATCTGCAGCAGCAATGGAAGGAACTGTACTTAGTCAAATTCCTAGAGATGACTTTTTTAGAATGCTTCATTACAATCAAAATTTTGCTGCTCGTTTTATTAAGATGCTAGCAAAAAATATGGAGGAGCAAGAGGAAAAGTTATTGAGTCTTGCTTATAATTCCATTCGAAAAAGAGTAGCTGAAGCATTGGTTGATTTATCAAAACATAAAAATGGCGAACCTTCAATTACTATCCTTCGGGAGGATTTAGCAAGTATTGTAGGGACTGCCAAAGAGAGTGTCATTCGTACTTTGACTGATTTTAAAAATGAAAAATTAGTGGATATTGATTATAGTAATATTATCATTTTAGAATTGGAAAAATTGCGAGACTTGCCTGCTTAATTAAAACTTATACTTTACTATATAGAAATTTATAGACCTTCTAGATTTTGAAAATCTGGAGGGTCTTTTTTTAGTCAAGAAGGTTATTTTCAGTTTTAGAAAACCTTAAAAATACATAGTTAAAAAACAGTATGATTTAAAGTACTAAAAAAAAGAAACCCAACTCCAGTTATAAAACTGAAGTTGGGAAAAATAAATGCTCCAAATTACTTTTTTATTATTTTTATATGATATTATTCTTATGCAACATTTGACAACTCATCCTTTGAAGTACTTGAAAGAGAGGATAGTTTTCTAGAATTATCTTTTGAGTTCACCTCATTATCTTTTGTGAAAGTTATTCCCATCATAATAGAAAGAAAGATTGGAAGTGACAAAAATGCAATTGCCCAATATCCTGAAAACCCTGCGATGATAACTACTCCCATCATCATGTAAAACCTGAGAATTACAGTCCCAATACTTAAATTGAATGTCTTTAAATTATTCATGATATATTTATTTTGTTTGTTTGAAAATAATATCATAAAATTAAAGACAACAAGGCAAGAAAAAGATGACTTTCATCAATTTGACGATTGATTTTTATCACCTCTTTTAATGACACATAATCTGCTCTCCGAGCAAATTCAAATAATACCAATTGTCAGGAATATCTACATTCAAACCTCTGATAATAAATAGAATAGCAAAAACAATCAACATAACTGGGTAAGCTTTTTTGAAAAAATTACGCAAGGAAACTTTAACTAAACTGCCAGAAAGAGCTGCCACAATCATCAAAGGAATTGTTCCTAAACCAAACGCTATCATCCATATGAAACCGCCTCCTATCGTTCCAGAAGAGATCGCACCAGCTAGAGCAATGTATACTAATCCACAGGGCAACATACCGTTCATTAGGCCAATGAAGAAAAGTGATTGGAAAGATTTTTTTTGTAAAAAAATACTTAATCTACTTTTTACAAAAAAGAAAATTCGACTTGTCCATTTCCATTTCAGCAAAGTGCTTTCTAAATTAAATGAAAAGACCCCAGCCATGAAAAATATTATTCCTAGAAAAAGGGCAATGAATTGTTGGAACCCAGCTAGAGAAAAACTAGCTCCTAGAATTCCAAATATAATCCCTAAAAATCCATAGGTAAGAACCCTACCAGAATTATATAACAATACACTTCCGACAAGGTGACTCTTCTTTTGGGAAGGGTAAGGTAAGGCAGCAGCAATTGGCCCACACATCCCGATACAATGTAGGCTTCCAAATAAACCAACGGTAAATGCTGCCCAAAAACTTATCATTAGATTTGAATAGTTGCTTCTTTATAATATGGTGTTTTATCACCTTCCCAATTCACTTTTATTTTCCAAACCCCACTTTGCATTTCAGCGGTAGAAATACGTAATTCATGCTCTGCATTGATCTTAATTTCAGTATTAAAATCTTTAGAACTATCTGAAGGTCGGTAAAATAAAATATCTCCTTTTACATCAGTCAACTCTTTTGGAAATGAGAAGCGAAGATATTTTTCTGCTTGGTTTTGAAAAATTCCTAAGTCATTTTTCAACGCAGAAGTATTATTTAATTTGTCAAGATGTGATTGATATTGAAGATCTTTTTCATAATAATTTTCAACTACCAGATTTCGATCTTCCAGCGTACTTTGATACACCATATAAATCATAGTAAACATAAATGTAATATAAAACAATGTGATTCCTGTTCCCCAATTAAATTTCATGATTGCATTTTTTTATTAAAAATAAAGAAATCAGATTATCAATCAAAACAATAAACTTGGAAGTTCTATTTTGATTGACATTTTGACTTTGCTTTACTTTTCAGGTCCTAAAAAGTTAGTCGTCAACTCATCTATCACAATTCCTTTTGAAAGAATTTCAACTTTAAATTCAGTCGAATGTCCCTTCAATTCATCTTTTGGTAATTCAATAAAAACAACGCCTTTGGTTACTCCATTTTTAACCGTCATAGGTATTGGCCCTACTGTTCTTATTTTCCCTTTTCCACCTTTCAATCTAAACTCAATTGGAAAAATTTTTGAGGTTTTATTGATGATTTGATAGTTGTACAAGTTACTCAAAGTTGTCTCGTCAACCTCTTGGTATAACGTTCCTGGAGATTTTAATAACAATACATCTACATCATTTCTATTCGCCAATAAAAACCCTTGCAAAACTAAAAGTGCTACTAATACCGCAGAGTAAGCCATTACTCGATAGGTGAAAATTTTCTTTACACCTTCCTTTATTCCTTTCTCAGAATCATATCGAATTAAGCCAAGAGGGCGATCTACTTTTTCCATAATCTCGTCGCAAGCATCAATACACGCGGTACAATTAACACACTCAAGTTGAGTTCCATTTCGAATATCAATCCCAGTTGGACAAACTTTTACACACATTTTACAATCAATACAATCGCCTAGTTGTGTTTCTATTTTTTCGACAGGACTTGCTACACTTGCTTGAATAGAATGAAGTGGATTATCTTTAGGCTTAGCTTTCTTTTTCACTTTTCCTCGAGGTTCTCCACGTATGTAATCGTAAGCAACGACAACAGAATTTTCATCTAACAATACACTTTGTAATCGACCATAAGGACAAACTGCAATACATACCTGCTCTCGCATAAAAGCAAATACACCATAGAAAACTGCTGAAAAAACTAACATCGCAATGAAGCCTCCCATATGTTGTTGGATAGGATCAGAAATAATTTTTCCGACCTCATCTACACCAATTATGTAGGACAAAAAAGTATTGGCAATTAGAATTGCGAGGAGATAAAATATAACATGCTTTAAAGTTTTCTTAAATATCTTTTGTGAATCCCAAGGCGCTTTATTCAGCCTTCGTTGAGCATTCGCATCACCCTCAATAGCGTATTCTATTTTCCGAAAAACCATTTCCATAAAAATAGTCTGGGGGCAAACCCATCCACAAAATAGTCTTCCAAAAACAACTGTAAATAAAACAATGAAAACAATAAAGGTGAGCATCGCCAAGACAAATAAATATAAATCCTGTGGCGCAAAGTGCACCCCAAAAACAATGAAATTACGTGTCAACACATTAAACATCATAAATGGTTCGCCATCCACTTTAATGAAAGGCATTCCAAAAAGAACTATTAATAAAATCCAACTCAGGTAAGTTCGATAATTCGTAAACTTCCCTTTCGGCTTTTTTGGATATAACCAAATTCGTTTACCATCTTTATCAACTGTTGCTATCGAATCACGATATGATTCCGTATCTTTTATTGGTTCTGACGCACTCATTTTTTTAAAATTATAATAGACAGAGAAAGAGCGAATTATATGAATAATTCGCTCCTTAAAAATTTAATAAAATTATTCTGTTCCGACTTCGGTCTCTCCTTCCTGAGGAGTTTCGTTGGTCGCTCCTTCTTCATAAAGATCTCCTTCTGGCGGTCTGGCATTAGGTGGATCCGTCCCTTTTAAAGTCATAATATAACTTGCTAACTCTTGGATTTCTTCGGCGCTGATAGCTTCTTTCCAAGCAACCATTGGTTTTCCCGGAACACCTTCAGAGATTGTTCTAAAGATATCATTAATACTACCTCCGTGAATCCAATATTTATCTGTCAAATTTTGACCAAGGTTTTCTATTCCCTCTCCTAACATTCCATGGCATGCCGCACAATAGCTTTTAAAGTTTGCTTGCCCTGCTGCCAATCGATCTGCATCAGTCAAAGCTGTAACAGTTTCAGCAGAGAGGCTAGCAGCTTTTTCTGCTTTTTGAGCGGCATTATAAGCTGCAATAGCTATCTCAGCTTCCTTTACTTCTTGTTCGTATTCTTCTATTTGGAGTTTTCCGATATCAGAAAAATGGTAAATTCCAATATACAATGGAGCAAAAACAATTGTTGCATAAAACATCCCTACCCACCACGGCGGAAGGTTATTGTCTAACTCTTGAATACCATCGTAATTATGATTCAACAATACGTCAGATTCTTTTTCTAAAGAAACTCCTCCATCTAACTGTTGATAAATGTAGCCTAAGAAACTTTCTCTTTTAGCTTTAGCAACTGCCGCTTCATGACTCAATCCTTGAGTTTCATATTGCTGGGTAGATTGTGCTCGCCAAATGATCTTTGTTGCATTCCACAACAAATACAATGCACTTGCAACAACAGCACTCCCCATAATCATGACGATATTTTCAATCGCCCAATTTAACATAGTTCCGTCTGCTCCTTCTTCTGCTGCCCAAATTGGAGTAGTCAACAACAAAGTCAAAAGCGTAGAATATATTTTTAACTTGTTCATATCAAATCATTTTCGTTTTTTAAAGAATTGTTTTCGTCTAATGGAAGATTTGCCATTCTGTCTATAAAATCCTTTTTAGCCGTGACCGCTCGGATACTAACAATGACAAAAACTGTTGTAAAAATGAGCAAAGGAATAATTGCCATCCAATCAATATCACCTGCTCCTTCTAAAATATATTTATACATCTTTTTTATTTTTACTTAGGTATCGGATACCTTGAAGGTATCCGTTACCTGACTTGAATTAATTATTATTTAGGTCGAATATCTGTTCCTAATCTTTGTAAGTAAGCAATCAATGCAATGATCTCTTTATTTTCCAAGCCTTCCATATTGTTACTTGGGCCTTTCAATCCTTCAGCAATTTCGGCAGCTTGTTTTCTTAAATCTTGCAATGCAACTTCATCATAACCTTCAGGGTATGGTGTATTCAACATTTGTAAAACCCGAATTTTTGCAGGCAAACTAGATACGTCCAAGTCATTCTCATACATCCATGGATAAGGAGGCATAATACTTCCTGGAGAAGTACTCGTTGGATCTTTCATGTGTAAATAATGCCAACTATCATCATACTTTTTACCTACTCGATGTAAATCCGGTCCGGTTCGTTTTGATCCCCAAAGGAAAGGACGATCGTAAATAAATTCTCCAGATTTTGAGTATCCTGCATCACCTTGCACATCATATCGTTCTACCTCCCATCGGAAAGGTCTAACCATTTGAGAGTGACAATTGACACAACCTTCTCGGATGTATAAATCACGGCCTTGTAATTCTAGCGGAGTATATGGTTGTACAGCAGCTATCTTTGGAACATTTTCATCTACTAATACCATTGGGAAAAATTCAACTATCCCTCCTATCAAAATTGCAATCGTAGAGAAGAATAACATCATCATTGGTTTTCGCTCAATTCGTCTATGCCAATGTTCTCCTTTATGACTTTTGTATTTCACAAGAGCAGGAGCCTCTGCAGGCTCGTTTGCGATTAAGTTACCAGCAACAATAGTCTTACGTAAGTTATAAATCATTACAAAAACTCCTAAAAGATAAATTGTTCCACCTACCGCACGCATATAATACATAGGTAAAATTGCAGTAACCGTTTCAAGGAAGTTTCCATATTGTAAATAACCTGCTGGTACGAAATCTTTCCACATAAAGTGTTGTGTCCAACCTGCCCAGTACAATGGAATAGAATAAAATAACGTCCCTAAAGTCGCTATCCAAAAGTGTGTGTTAGCTAATTTTACAGAGTATAATTTTGTATCATAAATTCTAGGAATCAACCAGTACAATACCCCAAATGTCATCATCCCATTCCAACCTAAAGTACCAATGTGAACGTGTCCAACTGTCCAGTCAGTAAAGTGACTAATTGCATTTACACTTTTGATAGAAAGCATTGGCCCTTCAAAAGTTGCCATACCATATGCAGTTACTGCTACCACCATAAACTTCAAAATAGGATCTGTTCGAACTCTATCCCAAGCTCCTCTCAAAGTCAATAATCCATTCAACATACCACCCCAAGATGGAGCAATCAACATGATGGAAAATACTGTTCCCAACGACTGTGCCCAGTCAGGTAAAGAGGTAAATAACAAGTGGTGAGGGCCAGCCCAGATATAAATAAATATCAAAGCCCAGAAGTGAATAATCGATAATCGATAAGAAAAGACTGGTCGATTAGCTGCCTTCGGCAAATAGTAATACATCAATCCCAAATATGGAGTCGTCAAGAAAAATGCTACCGCATTATGACCATACCACCATTGGATCAAAGCATCCTGTACACCTGCAAAAACTGGGTAACTTTCCCAGAAGCTAATAGGGATAACCAAGTTATTTCCAATATGTAAAACCGTTACCGTCACCCATGTTGCGATATAAAACCAGATAGCAACATAAAGGTGATTTTCTCTTCGCTTAAGAATAGTTCCGAACATGTTAATCCCGAAAACTATCCATACCAAAGCGATCATAATATCAATTGGTAATAATAGCTCAGCATACTCATGACTACTCGTCATACCAAGAGGAAGAGTAATCGCAGCAGAAACAATAATTAGCTGCCATCCCCAAAAGTGAATTGTACTCAATAGGTCAGAAAACATCCGAGCTTTGAGTAACCTTTGGAGAGAGTAATAAACTCCCATAAAAATTCCGTTCCCCACAAATGCAAAAATCACCGCATTGGTATGCAGCGGTCTAATACGTCCAAAAGTAACTTCGGCAGTCGCAAAATTTAAGGAAGGAAAAACAAGTTGGAGAGCAGCCCAAAGGCCGACCGTCATTCCAATTACGCCCCAAAAAGCTGAAGCTAGGGCAAAGTTACGAACGGACTTATTGTCGTAACTGAATTGTTCAATCTGATTCATTTAATCTCGTTTTTTTTCGTTTTTGTCATCAAATAAAATTCGAATCGATGGTGTATAATCATCCTCATATTGTCCTGATTTCACGGCCCAAAAAAAAGCGGCTAAAAAGCCAATCGCGATCAAAAGACTTACAAGAATGAGTAGAAATATTATTTTCATATTTTTTTAAAAATTATGGTTCAAATGTAAATCGAAGATGATTTTTATCAGGTGACATTTGTCAATCACTCTGGTGATTTTTATCACCTAACCCCAGTTTCCAAGCCAAAAATGTTCCTGAAAAAACGCCAAACAATACAATCGTTATCGAACTAGCTGGCATCAGAATCGCAGCAATTAAAGGAGACAATTCTCCTTGAATGGCATAACTCAAACCAATTATATTATAAATGAAAGCTAACCCGTAGGCCATGTAGACTAAGCGCAAACACCCTTTCATATATTCTGCAAATCGAGGAAGTTGGAAAAATGATTTAGCATCTAAAATAGCATCACATGCTGGAGTAAAATTATTGGTATCTTCGGCTATTACTACTCCCACATCACTTTGTTGTAAGGCACCTGCATCATTTAATCCATCACCAAACATGAGCACCCTTTCATCTTGTGATTGAAGTTTTTTAGTGAAATTTAATTTGTCTTTTGGACTTTGAAAATAGTGTAGGTTTTTTCCAAAATGAGGTTCAAGTTCTTTTCGTGTTTTTTCATTATCACCTGACAACAAGTGAATCGTGTTTTTATTTTTATAAAAATTTAATATCGTTTCAAAACCTTGACGATATTTATTCTTTATAGTAAAAAACCCTTTAGTCGTTCCATCAATTTGAAGGAAAACATTAGCCAAATCATTGGCTTTATTTTGTGTAAATTCCGCAGAACCTATTTTTATAACTTGTTGATTTACAGTTACTTGCAACCCTTTTCCCTCTGTTTCTAAAAAATCATCCAAACTGAGATGAAGTTCTTTATTACTTCTAACTTCATCTTTTAACAATCCCAAAATTCTTTGACTCAAGGGATGAGATGATTGTGAAACCATCCACAAAACACCTTGCTTTTCCGCCTCTGTTAGTTCATCTCCTTGATATGTAATTGTATCATCATTTTTCTCTTGAGAAGAGTTGTTTTTTGTTAAAGTGAGCGTTCCTGTTTTATCAAAAATCACAGCTGTAACTTGCTGAAATTGCTCTATCACTTTTGTATTTTTCAGATAAAAACCATGTTTCCCTAAAATCCGAATCGCATTCCCAAATGTGAAAGGAATCGATAATGCCACCGCACATGGACAAGCAATAATCAAAACTGAGGTAAATGCATTTACCGCAATTCCAACATCAATCGTCATCCAATAAAACAGCGTCAAAAACGCAATGGTGAGAATTACGTAGGTAAAATATTTCCCTACTTTATCTGCTAAAAATTGAGTTTGATTATGTTGATTTAAACCTTCTTTTGAAAAAACCGCATCATTCCATAACTGTGTCAAATAACTTTGAGAAACAGTTTTAGTAATTTGAATTTCCACCGCTTCTCCGAGCTGTTTTCCTCCTGCAAAAATTTGATCTCCTTTTTCTTTATCAACTGCATCCGATTCGCCGGTAACAAAACTATAATCAATCGAACCGTTTCCTTGCATTAAAATTCCATCTGCAGGAATCAGTTCCTTATTTTTTACAATAATTATATCTCCTCGCTTAAGATTTTGAATAGGCGTGGTTTCTCCATTTTTCAATAATGCAGCTACAGGGAAATATGATTTGTAATCACGTTCGAAGGAAAGATGGTTAAATGTAATTTGCTGGAACCATTTTCCAATCAAAAGGAAAAAAACCAGACCTGCCAACGAATCTAAATACCCTGCTCCTGCTCCACTTAATATTTCAAAAACACTTCTTCCGAATAATGTCAAAATTCCAATCGAAATCGGCACATCAATATTCAAATTCCGTTGTTGTAAACTCAACCATGCTGATTTTAAATAATCTTTTCCACTAAAAAATACAACTGGCAAAGCAATTAATATATTTAGCCATCCAAATAATCTTTGAAAACCAGCTGCATTGATTTCGTCTAATCCTAAGTATTCTGGAAAACTCAACAACATCACATTTCCAAAACCAAAACCTGCAACACCCAGTTGATATATTAATTTTTTATCCACCTTTTTCCGCTGTGATTTATCTAAATCACCAAGGTTTATTTCAGGTGTATATCCAATCGAAACAAGCAGTTCTGCCAACTGTCGCATCGATACTTTTGAATTATCAAAAGTTAGATAAATTTCTTTTTTGACAAAATTAATTTTGGAATCAAGAATACCTTCGTTGAATTTGAATAAATTTTCGAGCAACCAAACACAGGATGCACAATGAATAGAAGGTAGGTAAAACGTGGTCTTCGTAGTCGTATCTTCTTGATAATCAACTAATTGAGATTGGATCAATTCATCATCTAGCCACGCAAATTGAGCTTGCTTTTTACCTTTGAGTGAAACACCAGCCTGCTCATCTATATCATAATATTGACATAGGTCATTTTCATTGAGAATTTCATAAACCATCTTACAGCCTTGACAGCAAAAACGCTTATCATGTAACATTACATTTACATTTCCGCAATCTTCCCCACAATGGTAGCAAGTTGATGAAATAGACTGTTCTGAATTTTCTTTTATTGGAGCAATGTTATTCATTGAATCACATTTATTTTTCAACAAATTTAAATGTGTCCAATGTGGCAAAAGGTGAGATTCATCATAGCGCATGGTGACTTTTATCATCATTTTGTCAAGTAATCTCTTTTGCTATTTCAAAGCGAAAGCATCAAAGCAAGATTCTTCCCTAAAAAATAATCCCGAACACTCAAATTGAGTGTTCGGGATTATTCACATATTACTAAAATCGTAGAAGGAAACTTAAATATCTTTTGGTTCCGTAATTTCGATGCTCTCAATGTGAGTTTTATTATTTGAAATATAAACTCGAAACTTTTCATTATTCGTAGTTAATAATTCTGCGATAAAATAATAGGACGTTCCAGCTTGGTTAGCACCATAATGCTTCACTAAAAATTTCTTCGCAGTATATTTTTGACAAAAATCTATCAAGATGTTTTCAGCTTCCTCCTTCGTATAATAATCCGATTCCTTCTTTACTGTAATCGAAACCTCCTCACCCAAATATTCCACTAAACCAGGAACATTTCCTTCTCTAAATTTCACTACTATATCTTTTTGTAGTTCCGTTAAACTATCCTTAGATCCACCAAAAATGTTTTGTTCTCCTATACTTGAACTAGGACTAAAACCAAAATAAGTCAAAAGACCAACAATCGCAAAAATCGATAATATCAAATAATTCCTTTTATTTCTCATAGCACAATGAGTTTTGTTAATTAATTTAAAATCTAAAAATAAGAAAATGGTAGGACTATCCTTTGAGTTCGACCTTCCCCTTTTCAAACTACTTTAAACAAAGAAAAATTATATTTCTTTCACTTGAACTGATTAATTTCATTTCATTTGGTGATTTTTATCAATCATAAAATATTTTGTCCTTCTTAATTTTAAACTAAAAAGATGAGTGCCAACAATTCTTCTCCAGTTCCTTTGGGGGATCAACTCCACAATCCAAAAGGGAATAATTTCTTAAAAAAATATCAAAACTACCTTGGTGAATTTGTCTATGGAGCGGTCGATGGAAGTGTCACTACTTTTGCAGTTGTAGCTGGTTCAGTTGGGGCGGGCTTAGATGTTTCTGTAATTTTAATTTTAGGATTCGCTAATCTTTTGGCGGATGGCTTTTCGATGTCAGTTGGGGCTTATTTGGCAGCAAAATCTGAAAAAGAAAATTATGAAAAACATAAAAATATTGAGTATTGGGAAATAGATAATTTACCAGAAACTGAAAAAGAAGAGATCAGAGAGATTTATATTAATAAAGGATTTGAAGGAGAAATATTAGAGAAAATTGTCGAAACTATCACTTCAGATAAAGATCGCTGGGTGAATGAAATGATGAAAGACGAACTCAATATGATGCCTTCAGAAAAATCACCGCTTGCTATTGGTACGGTCACTTACTTCTCATTTGTCCTAGTTGGATTGATTCCTTTGATGCTATATGTTTGGGATTATGTGGTGGGATTTTCAGGTGATTTATTTTTATTTACTTGCTTGTTTACCTCTTTAGCATTTATTGTAATTGGTTTTTTCAAATCTTATGTAACCGAAACAAGTTATCGGAAAAGTATTGCGGAAACATTATTACTTGGAGTTTTGGCAGCATCAGTTGCCTACTTTGTGGGAGATATTCTAGAAGGGATTATTATTTAAATACTAGCTTTTTATTTTTGCTCTAAAGGAATTTTTACGGTAAAAGTAGTCCCTTCATTTTCTATACTTTCAAAATCTATTGTTCCATTCATCACCTCTAAATATTCACATACAATATTTAATCCTAATCCTGTTCCTTGAACATTGATGACATTCGACCCTCTAAAAAATCTAGTAAAAAGATGTTTTTGTTCAGAGAACGGAATACCAACACCTTCATCAACAACTTGTATAAACAATTGATTATCAACAACTTTCATTATACATAAAATCTTCCCGTTATCTTTTGAATACTTAATTGCATTAGAAAAAAGATTTAATAAAATATGGTTTAATAGTTTTTTATCTAGAAAGACTTCATGATCGGTGTTTGGGATTTCTTTCACTAGTTTTTGATCAGGTTTCAATAGTCCTTTGTGCATATCAATGAACTCTTTACAAAATTTATGAATCATAAATCGCTCAGGTCTACTTGGTATTTTACCTTCTGCCAACTTAGTCAAAGAAAGAATATCATCTAATATTTCCGTCAAATGATTTACTGAAAACATGACTCTCTCAAAATGTCTTCCAGTCTTTTCGATTGTTCCATTTTTCAGATGCTGCTCAATTAAAGAGGTAGATGACATAATAGTACTCAATGGCGTTCTGAATTCATGCGAGGCCATTGAAACAAAATTAGTTTTCAAATCATTCAATTCTTTCTCTCGTTCTAATGCTTTCCGAATTTCTAATTCGTTATTCCTCAAAGCTGCCTCAATTTTTTTTCTTTCTTTTATTTCGTTTTCGAGGCGAGTATTGGTTTCTAATAATTCCTTCACCGCAGCAGAAAGATCCTTTCTTTTGATTTCGACTTTTTCTTCCAACTGCCGATTCAATTCCATTATCTTCTCTTCATGCTCCTTGCGAATAGTCAAATCATGAATAATTCCTGCAAAGCATTTCTTACTTTGCATATGAAATTCGTTGACACTTAAACTACAGGGAAATAAAGTACCGTCTTTTTTCTTTCCAACTATATCTCGTCCAACTCCAATAATTTTGGCTTCACCTGTTTTATGATATTTTTGAAGGTAGGCATCATGCTTATTACTATGAGGTGTAGGCATTAAAAGGCTTACATTTTGGTCTAATAGTTCATCTATTTCATATCCAAACAATTTTGCTCCTGCAGGATTAATCTTAGAAATCATTCCGTGTGAGTCAATAATAATTAAGCAGTCTACAGCTGTTTCGAAAATAGCTCGAAGCTGTTGGGCATCAATTGACATACTTAGGTTTGAATCTCTCACGAGTTATGACTTTTTGTTGAGTCTAGTAAATAAGCTGATTTTTGTACTCTAATACATTCAAGAAATAATTGACTTGAATATGTAAAAATATTATTTGTATAAAAATTGAAAAGTGACAAAAATCACCATAGCGTGATGACTTTTGTCACTTCAATTAAGTTCATGTTTAAACAAATCTCTCTTAAACTCGAGTTCCGCGCTTAGGCTCTGTGCTTTCTTTATACTTAATGATTTGTTTTCTAATTTTTGAAAACGCTAAAGGAATAGCTTTTTCGAAGGAATCAGAATGGCTCTTTGAGAAAAGTATTTGACCTGGCACATGAATCTTTACTTCAAACTCTTTGTCTGATGTAGGATCTCCCCCATCTTTTAATTTAAAATAAACATCTGCTTCTGAAAATCGAAGATTAAGTTCATCCAATTTATTTATTTTTTCAGAAATTTGATCTTTGAAGTAATCATTAATTGAAAATGTTGAATGATAATTTACTTTCATTTTTTATTTGTTTTGTTTTATTAATTCTTTCGATAAAATTTTTACCTGTTTTTAAATCAAAGGGCGATTGAAATTCACAATCGCCCTTCGTTCATTAAGGCTATATTGAGAAAAATCTACACGTTTTATTTACTAAGATGATTTCATCTTAGTGTTCACTCCTAACCATCGATAAATAAAGCAATCACCTGTAAAAGCAGTTACTAATAATACAACAGCAATAATACCAAACCCCATAGCAACCAGTCCAACAATCCATCCAGCATAGTATAAGTAGAAAATACCTAGTACTAAGAGTACTCTGATAATCCTGTCAATTAAACCTAAATTACTTTTCATGATTTTGGGTTTTATTTTTTTGAAAAGATGTTTTAACTATTGAGTTCACCGAGCACATCATTACTTGTAATAATCCCTACTAATTCATTTTCATCAATTACAGGTAACGCATGAATATGATGTTTTGAAAAAATACTTAACGCTTCATTTATCGTCGCATTAGATGATATCACTTGAGGATCAGGAGTCATCAAATCTCGAATATCAAACATCATATTTAATGTTTCTTCATCCGATTGTTTTAGCATTGGTAGCTTAAGCGCAAGTGATTTTAGCATATCATTTGAACTAATGATTCCTATAACTTCTTGCCTAGAGTTTACAATGGGTAAATGATGAAATGTCATTTCGGAAAATATTCGAAGCGTGTGTGTGAATGAATTCGACACATGCCCAACTAAAATATTCCTAGACATTAAGTCTGATACTTTTTTAGTTTTTATATTATCCGTGAACATATTGTTATATTTTATTCTCTTGAAACTTAGTGAATGATTCAGCTCGATCATTTTGTTGTTTCAAAGTCCATTCATCTGTTGCTGTCGTTTGCAACCAAAGATTTCCTGACTTATAAAACACTTGAGCACTCAATCCATATTGTTCTAATAAATTAGATTCTAGCTCACTTATTTTTTGATCATCTTCGATACTTAAATCCCCAGTATTGTGAATTTTTCGAATCGATTCAATGCTTTTTTCTGAACCCCATTTCATAGAATCAGGAGATCCTTCCTTAGTAGTATGAGCTTCTTTGTAAAACTCAATTTTTAAGAATGGAAATTTATTATTGAATTCTTGTTGAACTTCTTCTATTGTTTTTGAATCTGTGATAATCATTTCCTAATTGTTTTATTTTTTTTGATATTATAAATTTACAAAGACCTCGAATTTCAGATATTGACCTTTGTCACTCTGTCTAGTGATTTTAATCATCTTCTTTTTCCAAAAAAAATCCGCTAAACAAATGATTGTTTAACGGATAATTACTTTTGTAGCATAAACTACATCATCATGAGAGTATCTTTATTTTTCATTCAATATCAACAAAGGGACTTCTGTTTTCATTGCCATTGTTTTTGTAAAACTTTTATGAAAAAGTCTTTCGAAAAAATTTCTTTTTGGCTTGAACATCACCATTGTTGAAATATTATGATTATCAATAAAAACATTTAGATCCTCTACCATATCTTCAGTAAAAATGCAATGGAATGAAATGTCCATGGTAGGGGCATTTTCAGCAAAAAAGGTTTCCATCTCTGCTATTTTTTCTTCTAAATATTCTTTCTTATCATTCAAGTGAACCGCAATTACTTTAGACTGAACTGATTGAAACAACTTGCTGGCTTTCCAAATTTCAAATGGATCCGCTGCTAAAAAATCAGTCGCATAACCTATCACCATTTCATCCCTAAATCTAGCTTTCTCAGGAATCACTAAAACGGGACAAGTGACATATTTTAAAACATCTGCAGTCGTACTCCCCAAAAACTTATCCCACACACTATTCTCACCTTGCGTCCCCATGATGATCAAGTCCACATTATCTCGAACTGCAACTTCCACTATTTTTGTATCAGGAATACCCACTTCAATATCAGTTTCGATATCTGGAGAAAAACCTAATCTTTTTCGAACTCGCTCAGTTGTTTCATTCATTTTGGTTCTTGCCATCTTAATCTTTTCATCTGTTGCTACCGCTGTAAATGAAGGATAGTCTAATGGAGGAGTATCAAAAATAGCTACATGAAGAATTTCAATTGTTGCATCAATTTTATCAGCCATAAAAAAAGCATATCTCAATGCATTTTCAGAACATAGAGAAAAATCAACAGGAACTAAAATTTTGGTTTGCTTTTTCATCTTAGTAATTTTTTAAAATAGTTATTTTCTTATTTCAAAGTTAATGTCGTCTCAAAAAAAAGAAGATGATAATTATCACCAATTTTGATGATCTTTATCACTCATCAAAAAACAAAAACCCGATGCACTTTAGGTACATCGGGTTTTATTTTTTTGATACGTATGTGTTTTTTTACTCTTCTACCACATTCGGAATTTCTACAAAAAAGGTAGTTCCCTCTCCTTCTTTACTTTCAAACCAGATTTTTCCATCCATCAAATCTAAGTACCTCTTTACAATGGTTAAGCCTAACCCAGTCCCTTGTATATTCGTCACATTATGCGCTCTAAAAAATCTCGAGAACATTAACTTTTGGTCTTCTTCTGGAATTCCAATCCCATAATCTTTAACTTTTATCGTTAATTTTTCACAAGTATAGTGCGTGTGTAATTCAACATTTTTTCCTTCGTGAGAATATTTAATTCCATTGGACAGAAGATTGATAATTATATTTTTTAACAAATGTTCATCTGCTTTTATATTTTTATCGCCTTCATGAAAATGAATAATGTTTTGATCTTTTTTTGAAATCAGGCTCATTTCATCAATCACATGTTGGATATATTCCTCTATCTCAACTTCTACTGGACTGTATCTTACCTTTCCTGATTCTAATTTTTCCAATGATAAAAAATCATTCAAAATAGACGTCAGATTTCGAACAGAGGATTCAATTCGCTTAACGTGTTTCATCCGTTTATCATGTTGCTCCCCTTTTTCATATCGTCCAATCAAATTGGCAGAAGACAAAATGGAGCTCAAAGGAGTTCGAAATTCGTGAGAAGCCATGGAAACAAATCGAGATTTGAGTTCACCCAATTGTTTTTCTTTCTCATAAGATTCTCGAAGTTTAGATTCACTTGCTCGAAGTTCTTCCGTTCGCTCAATTACCTTTTTTTCTAATTCTTCAGAGTGCATCAAAATTCTACGGTCGTATTCTTTTCGTTGAGAAATATCTGAAATAAACGCGACAAAAACTGGCAAATCTCCCAATTTTGAATATTGAAGATGTACATCTACCGGATAAGTAGTAGAATCTTTTCGGATGTGAACAGTTTCAAATGTTAATTCATTCACTCTTCCATTCTTCAATGGTTCTATTAATTCAAGAAATTCTTTTTCCTCAAAGTCCGGTTTAATTTCGATGGGCGTCATTAGCATCATCTCTTCCAATGTATATCCCATGTTTTGACGTGCTCCTTTGTTGACTTGAATGAACTTTAAAGTCTCCGCATCAAAAATAAAAATCTCATTTAATGACTCTTCAACAATTTCCGAAATGTCATCACTTATCTTCTTCGCTTTTTTTAAACTCTTTAAAGTTTCTTGCTGCAATGTGTCATCATTTACATAAGCTATCGCAAATCGTTCGCCATCAAGATCCATGTGACTTAAACTAATTTCTACAGAAAATTGTGAACCATCTTTTCGCTGCCCATACAAATCAAGGTTGGCTCCCATCGTTCGAGGAAGAGGTTTTTTATGATATTTTTGTCGATGCTTCACATGACCTTTTCGAAAAGAGTTAGGTATCAATATTTCAATAGGGTTTGAAATTAGTTCTCCTCTTTCATAACCAAAAAGCTTTTCTGTAAAGGGATTTGCTTGCACAATTTCTCCTTCGCTATTTACTACAAGAATCCCAATCGTTGCCTCCTGAAACATCGCCTGAAGCATTTTCTGATTATCCATTTCTTTTTTTTATTTGAAACATTTTTTATTTGAACAAAATAACAAGTAAATATTTTATAAAAAAATCTTTCGAGTACATACTTTCTATTCAGAACGTGTTTAATTAAAATCACTTTCTATTTTGATAAAAATCATGATTTTTTATGAAGATCTTATTTAAGATGATTAAAAAACATGAAAAAGATATATTTACTCCTTCTTATGTTTTTCATTTCTTGGCCAATCATCTCTCAAGAAAATTATAATGAAATTAGGAAATTGTCATTTAGCTTAGATTTGGGATATCCTTTTTATAATTATAATGACCAGTTGAATGAAGTTTTTATTGATCAAGCTTTTAATGAACCTACTCGATGTTGGAGTTTTATTTTCCCATGTGAAAATGAATTTACTCAGCATCTAAGAACTTCTTCATCTCCCTATTTTGGAATTGATATCAGTTATTTATTACCTAATATGCAAGAAGTCGGGCTTCAAATTAGTATTTTGAATAGAGGTGATATTACAGGATATCAAGAAAGATATAAATACCTATCCCTTGATTTCAAAAAAAATAGTTTCACTCCTTATTATCGGATTCTGAACTTATCCCAAAGGATACAATTCGATATGGGAATCCCTGCCAACTTTATCAAGTTTGAATTTGAGAAACCTGAAGGGCAGGAATATTTTAAACCTGGATTATTTATTGGTGGGAAAATAGGGATTATAGAAAAACGTTCTTATTCTGTACGCCTGACTGCTCAAACTAACTGGGTATTAGGAACTGTTAAAATTGAGCCTTATGAAATGACATATAGTGAAAATGGAAATCAAATAACAGAAATAGGATTCCGAGAAGAGAAAATTAAACTTAAAGAAATTTTCTTTATTATATCTTATGTACGGAAATTCTAAAAACATATAACAATATAATTACAATAAATTCACCTTCTAAAAACCCATTGTAATTATATAGTTAAACTGGATCAAACTCTAAGTCATCATCTTCCACCAATGCATATGGAATTTTCAAAAGTAGCGCTAATAAATCATGTGCGGTAATAATTCCAATCACAATTTTATCCTTCACAATCGGAAGCGCATGAATTTTATTTTCTAAAAAAATATGGGCTGCCGTTTGCAATTCATCCGATGGAGATAAAAACTGAGGATGCTTAGTCATGAAATCTTTTGCATCCAAAGCTGGCCAAGTGGATGGTCGTTTCTCCAATAATTTTTCCATTCGAAACAAATCAAGCTTACTTATTATTCCTAACAGATTTCCATAATCATTTACTACTGGAAGGTGATGAAAGCTTTTTTCATTAAAAAGATGCTTGACATCCTCTGCCAACGTATTCGGATGAACGGTCACCAATTCTTTTTTTAAAATACTACTTATTGGATTACAAAAATTCATGACTCTTTTTTTTATTAAAAAAAATTAAACGCTAACTTCTTTTTCTAAAATCAAATTGATAATATCAAATGTCGTTATAATTCCAACTAACGAATCATCATCTTTGACAATCGGAATAGCATGGAATCTATTTTTTTGAAATAGCTTAATCGCTTTTTCAATAGAATCTTCAGGCTGTAAACATTCCAAATCTTCTGTCATAATTTCTTCTGCCCTATAATTTTTTAGTCGGACATCATTCATCAAATCTTGGTAAGAATTATAATTCATGCCTTTGAGAAAATGTAACAAATCAGACTTACTAATCAATCCAACTAATTTATTAAAATTAACTACAGGCACATGATGGATTTCATTGACATCCATTATATCTCTAACAATTACTACTTTATCTTCCGCTTGAACAACCATTAGATCAGTTGTCATTATACTTGAAATAGGAGCTTGAATATTCATTTATTTTATTTTTAGAATTTAAAAAATTATTTATTTGTAGCTATTTTCTTTTTAGTTTGAGCATTTAATACTTCTAAAATATCAAATGCCATTTCATCGATACTGTTAGCAGAGTTTGACAAAATCACAACTGCAGTATTAGTATCCTTGATAAATCCGATAAAAGATCGGAAGCCACCAGTTCCTCCGTTGGTCCAAACTACTGGTATATTACTTTCCAAATTCAATTTGCTCGTGTACCAACCATAACCAATCGAAGTCGGTCTTCCACCTTTTGCGAAAAGTAAATCTACTTTATTTTGTTGCACTTCCGCAAACGCATTTTCAAAATTTTTACTCGGAGGATTTAAGTTGGCATTTACAAAAATCAACAAATCATTCATAGAAGTTTTTAATCCACCAGCAGGAGCCATGGCATCAAAATTCCACGGTGCAACTTGCTTCCCTTTTCGATTATGACCGGGAACAATAGGTAGTTCAGTATTCTGAGAAAAAGTCAAACGAGTATTTTTCATCCCCAATGGTTTCAATAATTCTTGGGTCAAAAGTTCCTCATATGAAAGTCCAGAGATTTTGCTCATTGCATTTCCTAACAATGCAATTCCAAAATCAGAATGGATATATTTTGTCCCCGGTACATATTCTAATTTTAGACTTTGAAGCTTAATAAAATATTTTTCGACTGTAAAATCTTTAAATTCATTTTCTAATTTATTTCTCCCAAGAGCCTTCCATCTGAACCACCCTTTAGGTGAATGAGGTAAACCAGAGATATGAGTTGCCAAATCACAAAAAGTAATACATTCTGGTTTAGCGGTAGGATCTTCATAACAACGATATACTTGCCCACCCACCGGTTCATCATTTTGGATATTTGGAACCAAATTTACATTGACACATTTAAGAGGATGATATGCTGGAATATTCGTTTCAAGATCCAAATATAATTGTATTGGATCATCTTGTTGAAATTTATTTTTGTCTGCTTGGAGTTGCATTAAGGTAGTCGTAAAAACAGAAGTTGCAGCTCCTATTTCAAAAATAGAATTTGCATCTAGCTCTCTCTTATCTGTCTTACCCATTCTTCCATAAGTCTTTACTGATGTTTCATCTCCACGAATAATTCCGATAACAAGCCCATGATTTTTTCTTTTTTTCACATACTTATTTCCCAATTTATCAATATGCTCCGCAATCGTTTGTTGAGAAAAAATACTCCCAGAAAAAAGTAGAAGCAAACTAATCATTAAGGTTCTTTTCATAATATATTTCATGTCTGATGTTTTTTACTTCCAAAAGTAGGAGAAGGTAAAAATAGGATTTGTGACTTTTGTCAGTAGTTATTAGTGATTTTCATCATTGATGAATATCAAGTAAAGCAATGACAGAAATCATTATTTAAGATAGTTGGAAACTATATTTTTGAGTAAAAAATTATGGCAACAACTAACTCAATTGAATTTCATCATAAAGAACATCGGGAATGGATTAGCTCTTTAAATTTTTATCAAGATGAAATTCGGATTTTTCAAAAAGAATTAGAGAAGGTATTATTCGAGTACCCTGACTTGTATTCGATCATCGAACATGTGGACGAGTATCAACATATTCTTTCCAAAAAATTAAGTCAAGTAAGTAGCTTTCGAAGACAAATTATTTTGCATGAAAGGCATTTGACCAATAGTAAATCTATTAATGAATCAGACTTGTGGGGGCACACAGAAACCCGAGAGAAACTCGAAGAATTCATTACTAATTTCGAAAAAATGAAAGTTAACTTTCGAGGTTTTGTTTCTAAGCATTTGCATGCTCCAAGCTAAAAATGAACGTGATAAAAATCAACTATAAATATTGACAATTATCATTTCAAAATGATGAAATCAACTTTAAATTTACGGCATTAGATAGTTAAAAATTTATTCATTAATCAAAATAATTTTATTATGTCTTTAATTAAATGGAAAAAAAGAAACGCAATGTTTCCGAACGTCAATTCAATTTTTGATAATTTTTTTGCTGATGATGATGCGCTATTCCGTAAATGGAAAAATGGCTCAGCCTTTCCTTCTGTTAATGTAAAAAATGAAGAAGATTGTTTCTGTTTAGAAGTTGCAGCTCCTGGCTTGAAAAAGGATGACTTTAAAGTAGAAGTTGACAAAGGAGTTTTAACGATTAGTTCAGAAACTGAAAAAGAGGAAAAAGAAGAAACTGAAGACTTCACACGTCAAGAGTTTAGTTATAGTTCTTTCTCTAGATCATTTTGGTTGCCAGAAGATGTAAAAGATGATGACATAGACGCAACTTACGAAGATGGAATCCTCAAGTTAGTAATTCCGAAAGAGAAAATTACTACGAAAAAAGAGGTCAAAAAAATTACAATTAAATAATTTTTATACAAAATTATATTTCAGCACCCTACAGAATTTTCGTTTGTTTTGTTGGAGTTCCCGAAGGTTTTTCCTTCGGGGACTTTTTTTTATAATTACTCCCCTATCAAAATATCCTCTTCAGAAAAATCAATACTCAATACAGGTAAATTTGAATTTTGCACTAAAGCCTCAACCGTACTACCTGAAAAAATTCGTTTGATAGGATGTCGATTATGGTTAGAAATCGCAATCAAATCAGCATCTACTTTTTCAGAAAAATGTCTAATTCCTGCTTCTACAAATAAGTCCGGATAAATATGTTTTTCGCACTTTGCGACTTTGCATTCTTTGACATATTCGTCAAGATGTTTTTCCATTTCTTCAGTTGACTTAGTAAAACTGTTTAAAGTATTTATTGCCACAAGATGAATCACCTCAGGTTTGAATTTCCCAATAAAATTTAAAAACTTTTGAAAAGAGGCTTTCTCTTCATCTTTGAAGTTAGAAGCAAAAACAACATTTTTAAACTCATACTTTAATGCTCCATCTTTTACTATAAAAACTGGGACATGCAAAGCACGCACTACCTTTTGACAATTCGATCCAATAAAAAATCCTTTGACCGCATTGTGCCCATGTGACCCCATTACAACGAAATCGATCTGATTACTCTCAACATAATCTTTCATCGTTGGTAATAGTTTACCTGAAGTACAAGTTGTTTTTATTTTTACTTTTCTAACAGCTGCTTCCTTTTTCCAGTTTTCAAACAATACATTTACATTTACTACAAAACCTTTTTCAGCAGAAGAATTTGCTAGTAATGAAAAACCTAATGCTTCTCCATTTCGACTGTCATCCATCGTCGTCAGATAATGAATAGTCGCATCAAAGTATTCTGCCAATGCTAATCCCATATCCATCGCATTAATGGCACAGCCTGAAAAATCAGTAGCTACTAAAATATTTTTCATTTTTTCGAATTTTAATTTAATCAATGTCGTAAACCAAATTTATTCTAAAACAGAAGACAGGATAGTGACAAAAATCATCATTGGATTTGATATTTGTCAATTTGGGAGGAAGGATTTTCTTTTTGAAAATGAAAAAGATAAAATTCTAAATAAAAAAACCCTGTAAATCAATGCTTTACAGGGTTTTATGTTTTAAAGTGTGGTCCCACAAGGTTT
>CAJQQY010000345.1 GCA_905480595.1 uncultured Saprospiraceae bacterium
TAAACTTAATTTTTAGGAAAAGAGCTGGTTCTTGCTCAGATTTATAAAAAGAATTTTTTACGTAAAATGATGAAATAGACGCAAGTAATCATAGATTTTGCCATCTAAATTCTTAAAGTTTTCTGTTGATCATAAATAAAAATCACTTTTTTTTAAACGTATTGGAACTCCATGCGTTAGTCTACTTTGGTAATCTCAATAAAAAACTAATAATCAAAAGAAAAAACCTGATCTAATGACTAAAAAAATTACAATAAGTATCATTTTATTGGCGATCATAAGTCTGCCTTTGAGTCTTTTTGCTCAGCCTTTACAAGGAACAGTCAAAGGAAAAGTTGTTGATATGGATACCCAAGCTCCATTAGAATATGCTACGATTACTATTTTTTCTCAAGAAGATAGCTCAATAGTTACTGGAGATATTACAGATGACCAAGGTGTTTTTTCTATCAAAGTTCGCCCAGGGAATCATTATGCAAAAATAGACTTCATTGGTTTTCAATCCAAAATTATTAATAATGTAGTCATCAATCGGAAGAATAGGGTAGCTAATTTGGGGGAAATAAAATTAGGGGTAAATACAGAAACTTTAGTTGAAGTCGAGGTTCGAGCAGAGAAAAGTTCAGTTCAAATGGCTTTGGACAAAAGGATTTTTAATGTAGGAAAAGACTTGGCTAATGCTGGTGGAAATGCTGCAGATATTTTGGATGAAGTACCAAGTGTCGCAGTTGATGTGGAAGGAAATGTTAGTCTTAGAGGAAGTGAAGGTGTACAGATTTTGATTGATGGCAAACCTTCTGGTTTGGTGGGAATTGGAAATTCTAATGGCTTGCGAAGTTTGCCGGCTAACTTAATTGACAAGGTAGAAGTAATTACGAATCCTTCTGCAAAATTTGAGGCGGAAGGTTCTGCAGGGATCATCAATATAGTTTTACGAAAGCAAAAGAAAAAAGGATTAAATGGATCTTTTGATTTTACGGTAGGTGATCCAAGTATTCTTGGAACAGCCATTAATTTAAATTTCAGAAGAAAAAAATTAAACTTCTTTACTAACCTAGGAGTGAACTATGGGCGAAATTTTGGAGGAGGAGAATCTTACCAAGAATTTTATCGAGGAGATACAACGGAGATTACACTTATCGATAGAGATCAAGATCGAGGCGGAATTTCTGGAAATATTCGATTTGGAGCAGATTATTACTTAAATGATAAAAATACATTTACGACTTCTTTTCTATATCGATTGGGACAAGATAATAATATTTCGACTGTCGATTATCAAGATTTTATCAATGATCGGAATAATTTTTCAGAGAGAACTTTAAGAACAGATGAAGAGATTGAGGATGAATCCAAATTAGAATATGCTTTAACATATACTAAAAAATTTGAAGGGAAAGGACATGAGTTAGTTACAGATATTCGATTTCAAGACAATATAGAAAAGGAGAGTTCTGATTTCAATGAGGTATATTTTCTATCCGATGGAGCACCATCTTCAGCAGATCAATATTTTCAGAGATCAAATAATAAGGAGGGAGAACGTCGATTAATTACTCGACTTGATTATGTAAAACCTTTTGGCAAAGAATCAAAACTTGAAGCTGGATATCAAGGGTCTTATCGACATATCAGAAATGATTATATCGTGGAAGAACAAATTGATAATGGTGAGTGGGTAGTATTCGATGGATTGAGTAATGATTTTGAATATGATGAAGTGATCCATGCGCTTTATTCTTCTTATGGCAATAAGATCAATAAATTCTCTTATCAATTTGGTGCTAGAGTAGAATATTCTGATGTAGTAACTGAGTTGATTCAAACGAATGAAGTCAATCCAAGAGATTATCTTAACTTTTTTCCAAGTGCATTTTTGACTTATGACCTTCCTAATAATAATGCGATTCAAGCAAGTTATAGCCGTCGATTAAGACGTCCAAGATTTTGGTCATTGAATCCATTTTTTACACTAAGTGATGCTCGGAATAGATTTACTGGAAATCCAGATTTGGATCCTGAGTTTACAGATTCTTATGAGATTGGTCATATCAAATATTGGGATAAAGGATCATTAGGTTCATCGATTTATTATCGACATACAACTGGTGTAATTCAAAGAGTAATTACCGATGTGGATGTAGTAGATTCATTAATTATAACGCTTCGTCAACCTAAAAATTTGGCTACTCGAGATGATGTAGGATTTGAATTTAATTTTTCCTACAGCCCTTTTAAGTGGTGGAAAGTTAATGGTGATATGAATCTATTTCGATCAGTTATAGATGGTAGTAATGTTAATGATGCATTTAAGGCAGATACTTATACTATGAGTGGACGAGTGACTTCGAGAACTACAATTATGAAAAAAACTGATGTGCAATTGAGAGTTAATTATCGTGCTCCTAGAGAAACAACTCAAGGAACGACTAAAGCGATTACTTCTCTTAATTTTGGAATGAGTAGAGATGTATTTAAAAAGAAAGGAACGTTGACTTTGAGTGTTTCGGATGTATTTAATTCAAGGAAACGAAGAGGAACACTATTTACAGATAATCTTTATCGAGAAGAAGAATTTCAATGGAGAGGTCGAACGGCTCGATTGACTTTAAATTATAGATTGAATCAAAAGAAGAGAAGAGGTGGTGGACGTCGTGGAGGCGGTGGTGGATATGAAGGAGGAGGACAGGAGTTTTAATATTCAGATTTCTCAAATAAAAATCCCGAATTTCCAGTTTGGAAATTCGGGATTTTTTTTTAGAAGAGAACTGATTGTTATTAATACTGCCCTTTTACTTACACATATCTTTTTTACCCTTTATCAAATTTAAAGAAAAAAATCTTCTTTCTTTGTGGTCTAAATAAATAGAGAATTGAATATTAAAAATACATATCAAAATTTCACTCAAAAAATTCAAGCGGTTTACTCTGTAGGAGAGGCGAATGCAGTTGCACGAATTGTATTTGAGGATGCATTTAAGCTATACGATTTTTCGAGTGAGCGAGATTTTTCTTTGGAAAATCAAAAACGGTTGGAGGAGATATTAAATAGACTTTTGAAAAATGAACCTATTCAATATATTTTTGGAGAAGCTGATTTTTATGGGTATAAATTTAAAGTGAATGAACATGTTTTGATTCCAAGACAAGACACCGAGGAGTTAGTTTTTTATGTAAAAAACACCATTAGATCTTTTGTTGAAAAAAATGCAATTACGTTGTTAGATGTCGGGACGGGAAGTGGTTGCATCCCTATAACTTTGAAAAAGTTATTTCCAGAAATGGAAGTTCATGCTTTAGACGTGAGTCAAGATGCTTTAAATATAGCGAAGGATAATGCTGGGAATTTAGAAACAGAGATTGTTTTTTATCAAAAAGATATTTTGGTACAAGAAGAGTGGGAGAGTCTTCCTAATTTTGATATCATTGTTAGTAATCCACCATATATTCCTTATCGAGAGGCGCATCATATGCCTGAAAATGTGAAGCAATTTGAACCACATCTGGCTTTGTTTATTGATGATGAAAATCCACTTATATTTTATGAGATGATTGCTGATTTTGCTAAGCAAAAATTAAATAAAGATGGATATTTGTTTTTTGAGACGAATGAGTTTAATGCGAAGGAAGTGCAGTCAATGCTACGTAACAAGACATTTACAAGTGTCGTTTTGGAGCAGGATATGGAAGGGAAGGATCGAATGATACGAGCGCAACTTTGATGGATTTGATGGAACACGGATGACACGGATTGAGCGGGTTAACGCGGATTTCCCCCTGCAGATAGTAATCGTCAGATTCGCTAAAATTAGCTCGATCCGCGTCATCCGTGTTCCAATCTAAATTTAGTTTTTTATTCTAAAATCCCCTTCCGCCATTCTCATCAATTTTCTACTTTGCACTTGCCCACTTTTTTCTCTTAGGTGTAAAATGTATTCCCCGTTTTCTAATCTTAGATTCTTAAGATTCAATTTAATATTTTGATCTCCTGCTACGAGAGCTTGCGTCATTTGATAAATTTTTTTTCCAGAAATATCAAAAAGAGAGATTTGAATATCACCTTTTATTTCTGAAACAACCTTAACATTTATTTCATCCGAAAATGGATTTGGAAAAATATTCTTTATTGAAATTGAAAATTGTTGAGTAGGTAATTGGATGATTTTAGTAGTAGAATCATGTTTGATTTTTTTATCTTTCTTAGTTATTCTAGCTGCTCTTTTTTCTTCTTTTCTGTTGGCTCTTTTTTCTCTTCGCTGTTCTTTTCTTCTTTCTCTACTGTAGCCAGGGTTGTATTTTAATTTATAAAACCAATTTCTAACTACCTGATATAATGTCGTTGTCTGAGGATCCGCATATTCTGTGACTATAGTATATCCTAATAAAATACCACCTTGATTAAGAACAACTTTGTTTACTTTATCAAAGTTAAATTCATCTCTATTTATGGATAATTCAAAAGAGGTATAACCGATATAGCTGATGACCAAAATTATTTCATTTTCTTTAATGTCTGTTGGAATATCGATTTTAGCAGATCCATCAATTTCGGAAGTCATTCCATATTTTTTATGATTTTTAAATACTATCGAAGCTCCAATTAACGATTCTCCAACTTCATCGGTTACCATTAATTTGATAGTTTTTTGCGTTTGGATTGAGATAGAATTGGGTACAATTTTATTTTTAGAATGATTAACGACGAGACTTGCTAGATGCTGATTAGCATTACGAGTTATCGGTGAGGTATTATTTTGAGCATTAGTCATTCCTGCAACCAAAACTCCAGATAATAAAATGCTTGCAGCTTTTCCTTTGTAAGAATTTACAGAAGTAGGAGATAAATTTATTTTTCGATCCAATTGATCTTTTCGAAACTGGCCACAGATTTTCCCTTTATTTTTGATAAAAGTATTGGCGATTTCATTGTCAGTCATATTTGTAAAATCAATGATGACTTTTTCGCAACTATCGCAAAAATTACCGCCTTTCGTAGGAATCATTTCATTGAGTTTTTTATGACAAGGCTCAGGAATATTGAGTTGGATTTTCTTTTTAGACATAGCGTTTAAATTTTTTTTTAATTAAGAATTGATTAGCTATATCTATCGACGAGAGAATTTAAAAAAAGGTGAGTGAAATAACGATTAATATTTAACGGTGAACGATTAACCCCAATATGTAATTAAATAAAGGTGTTGATCATTAATTATTAACCGTTCATCAAGATGACATGGCTAATTTCTTCATGGCTCTATCCATAATCGAATCTAAATCTTGAGTCGCCTGATTATATAATGCTTCCTCCAGAATAGTTCGTAATTGACTTTCGGTAAAGTCCATATATTTATCATTAGTCAAAAGGTGGAAAGCGGTTTCAGCAGAAAGATAAGTCAAAGTAGTTCGCATCAAAAGCAAAAGACTAATGTTGCGACTATAGGCTTCTAAGAAATCTAATATTCTATCATCATTGGGAAAATTATCAAGATAAGGAAGAAAGCCTTCTTGAATCAAAATTTCGTGAGGTGATTTGCCGAGTTTAGTTTTGATCATTTCTTTGATCTGAAAATCCATAAATTGGATTTTAGAATCAATGATCCCATATACATGTTCTACCATGATCGTTAATTTTTTAAGAATATTAACAGAGGTAATTTGTTGTCTATCGGTAAGATTGTTTTTGTTTGATAGACGTGTGATATGTTATGAACCTGCTTCCAAATTGTGTGCTACCTTTCGGTTTTTCGTCATATTAAAGTACCTATTCTGTTTTCTACTTTTTACAAATAGGTGGAAATAAATCATGTGTTGTAATTTTAAAGAATTGCAATGTAGAATGTAAGGTATTGATAATCAGTTGGTTACATTTATTTTTTTAGGTGTTAGATTTTTTTTGTAAAAATCATAAAAACTTAGATAATTAAAATTAAATGAAAATGTGACAATATGCTGGTCGTAACAATCTTAATTTTTAACATGATTTTTTGCTTTTTTAGTAAGTTTTTTTCCCAAAAAGAAATGTACTTTTATGCTTTCTAAAAAAAAATCAACTTGCCAATCTTAGAGTCTGTAAAAATTTTTACCGTCTTTAAAATCAATGCTCTATGAGTCTAGTATTCAATTTAATTTTCATTTAGCACACTATCTTCAAATAAAATTGTTAGCAAGAACCACAAATCATTGAGTTTAAGTTTGTTAAAACTTTAAAACATGCTCTTTATTTTTTAATGCTTCAATAATACATTTATCAATGGCAAAAACAATCATAGTATCAAATCGACTTCCGGTACGTGTCGAAAGTAATGAAGGAGGAGAATTAAATTTCGTTTCAAGTGAAGGGGGATTAGCTACAGGACTTGGTTCAGTTTACAAAAAAGGAGAAAATATTTGGGTAGGATGGACAGGATATTATCCCAAATCCTTGGAGGAAGAACTAATAATTGGGGATTATTTAAAAAAGGAAAACATGCGTCCTGTTGCCTTGACAATGAAGGATGTAAAGTTGTTTTATGAGGGTTTTTCGAATAAAGTTCTTTGGCCAAATTTTCATTATTTCCCACAATATGTTGAGTACAATAATGAATACTGGGAGGCCTATAAAAAGGTAAATGAAAAATTCTGTAATGAGTTGGTAAAATATATTTCAGAGGATGATACTATCTGGGTTCATGATTATCAATTATTGCTTTTACCTGAATTGATTCGTGAGCGATTTCCAAAAATTAGTATTGGTTTTTTTAATCATATTCCATTTCCTTCCTACGAAATGTTCCGGTTGTTGCCTTGGCGAAAAGAATTGTTAAACGGATTACTTGGAGCTGACTTAGTAGGGTTTCATACTTATGACGATATGCGGCATTTTTTGAGTTCGGTCAGTCGATTGGCTGCACGAAGTGTCAAGGAACAACATGTTGAGAATGGAGAAAGAATCGTGCTTGTGGATTCATTTCCAATGGGAATTGATTATGATAAATATGCAAATTCTGCTGCTTCACCAGATACGATTGCGCAGGAAGTTTTATTTCGAACATCGTTGCAAGGCAAGCGAGTAATTTTGAGTATTGATCGGTTGGATTATTCAAAAGGTATTCCCCAACGGTTGATTGCCTTTGAAGCTTTTTTGAAAAAACATCCAGAGTATTTGAATAAAGTTTCATTGGTGATGTTAGTTGTTCCATCGAGAGATAATGTGGAACAGTATATTCAAATGAAAAATGAAATAGATTTGCTAGTTGGTCGAATCAATGGTCAATATGGAATGATGGATTGGACTCCGATTCATTATTTTTATCGATCATTGCCTTTGACTAAATTATCAGCACTTTATCGAATTGCAGAAGTGGCTTGGGTGACTCCGATGCGGGATGGAATGAACTTAGTTTGCAAAGAATTTATCGCTTCAAAATTAGACAAAAAAGGTGTTTTGATTTTGAGTGAAATGGCTGGCTCTGCTAAGGAATTATCTGATGCGATTTTGATAAATCCCAATAATTTAAATAAACAAGTGGAAGCACTTCACGTTGCTTTAACCATGCCTGTTGAGGAACAAATTCAGAGAAATGAAATTATGCAAACATCGCTTAAACGATATAACATTTCTCATTGGGTGGATGTGTTTATGAATAATTTAACGAAGATTAAGAAAGTACAAAAATCTCTAGAAATTCGACGATTGGGTGAAAATGATCAAAATGTTTTAATAAAAGAATATAATAATTCCCACCAGCGGTTAATTTTCCTTGATTATGATGGGACTTTAACCCACTTCTTTCCTAAGCCTGATGATGCTAAACCTGACGCTGAATTATTAGATATATTAAAAAAACTTACGGAAGATCCACGTAATCATGTTGTTATTATTTCAGGTCGGGGTCGAGATCCGTTGGAGGAATGGATGTCAGGTTTGCGAGTTTCTATGATTTGTGAACATGGATTGTGGTTAAGACCAATAGATGGAACATGGAAAAAGTTAAAAGATGTAGATGATGATTGGAAAGAAGAAATTCATCCAGTTTTAGATAGTTACGTGAGTCGTACACCAGGGTCATTTATTGAAATAAAAGATTATTCATTAGTTTGGCATTTTAGGAAAGTTGAACTTGGTTTAGGAGAGTTACGGAGTAGAGAATTGACTAGTCATTTGAAGTATATGGCAAGGGATCGACACCTTCAAGTTTTGGAAGGAGATATGGTGGTGGAGATAAAGAATTTTGAGGTGAACAAAGGAGCAGCAGCGAAAAGATGGATGAAAAAAAATCCAGCTGATTTTTATTTTGCAGTTGGGGATGATTGGACAGATGAAGATACTTTTGGTGCAATGCCAGATTCTGCTTTTACTATAAAAGTAGGTGTGCAAAATTCAAAGGCAAGATTTAATGTGGAGTCAGTTGATGATGTAAGAGCATTATTGAAAAAATTGGTTTCATAAAACATATGTGAAAAAATAATTACATTACAGTAGTGAAATTCTTTATCAAGTTTTAGTTTTAAACAATAAACTTAAGTAAAAATTAATGACAGAATCTCCTTCTCGGAGAGCATATATTATTGCAGCCATGACTGTATTGCTGGGTGCAATTTTTTTCTCAACGAAAGCCATTTTTGTAAAACTTGCTTATCAATATAACATTGATTCGGTTTCATTACTGACGCTACGAATGGCTTTTTCTTTTCCATTATTTTTAGCAATTGGTTTTTGGGCTTTTCGGAAACAATCCAATCAAACTTATCAGTTAAGTCGAAGTGATTGGTGGTCGAGTATAGCAATGGGACTATGTGGATACTATGTGGCGAGTTTATTTGATTTTTTAGGGTTGCAATATATCTCAGCTAGCTTTGAACGGATTATTTTATATTTATATCCTACTTTAGTTTTACTTATATCTGTTTTCTTTTTTCATTCCAAAATAAATAAGCTACACGTAATTGCATTGTTATTAACGTATGTAGGAGTAGGTATTGCTTTCTATGAAAACCTTCAAACCATAGAAGGTCATAATATTATAAAAGGAACAATTTTAGTTTTTTGTGCTGCATTAACTTATGCAATATATATTGTTGGTAGTGGTCAGTTGCTTCCTAAGATAGGAACATTTCGATATAATTCTATTTCCATGTCGGCAGCATGCCTAGGAGTTTTTATACATAATATAGGTTTGAATGGATTTAATTTATTGGAATTTTCCATGCCCATTTATTTGATATCCTTAGCGATGGCATTGATAGGAACGGTGATTCCCTCATTTTTAATGGCTGAAGGAATTCGTGTAATCGGTTCTTCTAATGCTGCAATTATAGGAAGTGTTGGTCCAATTTCAACGATTGGAATGGCTTATCTTTTTTTGGGAGAACGATTAGGTTGGTTGCAATGGGTGGGGACGTTTTTTGTTATCGCTGGAATACTTTTAATTACTTTACAGAAGAGGGGGGAGAGAGCTTAGAGCATTTTCTTCATTCAATTTGCTTATCATAAATTTCTTGCAAAAAGAATTATTTTTGTTTTTGAAAAAGAACTGACGATCATAAATGAAAAATTATCTCCTACTATTTTTCCTATTCCTATTCTTAATTATTATTGTAAATCCTTTAGGGGATTTTCCTTTAAATGATGATTGGCGATATGCTTATCCTGTGATGAGTTGGTTAGAAAATGGAAGTATTTCTATGTCTGATGATTTTGCTCCAACGATTTTATTACAAGTGATTTGGGCGTATTTATTTAGTTTGCCTTTTGGAGAATTTTCTTTTACCACACTTCGATTTTCGGTTCTAGTTTTAGCTTTTTTTGGGATTGGATGTTTTTATCGATTGATATTGGAAATCACATCTTCAGCAAAAACAGCTTTATTTGGAGCCATAATTTTAATGTTAAACCCGTTGTATTTTAATTTATCATTTTCATTTATGACGGATGTTCCATTTTTGCTTTCCTGTTTGGCCACTATGATGATGGTTTATTTTTATTTCAAAACAGAAGAACGAAAATATTTGATTTTAATCATTTTAGGAAGTGTAGCAAGTTTTCTAATTCGACAGCCTGGGATATTATTTTTGCCTGTTTTAGGTCTGATGATACTTTGGAAAAAGGTGGATAAATCGTCCATTTTGTTTTTTGTAAGTATGTTGTTATTGTCGGTGGCTACTTATCTGAGTTTTGATGTTTTTTTAAAACCAATCATGAATATTGAAAAAGCTTACGTACCTGTAACTCAACTTTTTTACGATTATTTTTTAGAAAATCCAATAAGTTTTGTTTTAGAAATTTTTAAGAAAATAGTCAAAACTATAATTTACATCGGTTTCTTTTCGCTTCCGATCTTACCTTTTATTTTTGGAAAAATAAAATCGGTTGGTGGTCTAAATAAAAAATTCATCTTTCCTGTTTTGATTTTCAATATTGGACTTTTATTCTTTTTACATTCGATTGGAAAGATCTTTCCTTTTGGAGGGAATATTATGTATAACTATGGACTTGGTCCTGAACTATTAAAAGACACTTACACTTTAGAATTGGCCAATACTCCTCAATTGCCGATTTGGACTATGTATGTTTTTAGTTTAATTGGGCAAGTTGTAGGGGGTTGGATTATTTTATTGATGGTAAAAACCTATCATACTCTTTCTAATTTACAAAAGAGATTTTTTCAATTTTTACTTTTATTGAATACCATTTATTTGCCTTTGATGTCGATTACGAGTTTTTATGATCGTTATTTGTTATTGACTTTTGCATCGGTGTTTTTGTATTTGATGTTGGTGGTGGAACTTGTAACAATCAAATTACAAAAGGTGATTTATGCTTTGCCAATTGTCTTGATGAGTTATTTTACTATCGCTGGAACAAAAGATTATTTGTCGTGGAACAGAACAAAGTTTGAAGCATTTCAATATTTACAAACTAACAAAGTAGATTTGAAAAAAATTGATGCTGGCTTCGAATTAAATGGTTGGTATAATTTTCAAAAAGGGTGGGAGTCTCCCGATCATCTTTCCTTTTGGTGGGTGAATGATGATGAGTATATTATTTCATTTGGAGAAATAGAGGGTTATGAAATATTTAAAAAATATTCTTATTGGTCAGCGTTAGATTTTCAAGATCGAAACATTTTGATTTTGAAAAGGGAGATGTAAATGTCTTGTTATGTTTTTATTAGACTAAAAATTATTTTTTAAAATAATTATTTCGAATGATCCATTATCAATGAAGGATAATTCAAAACTTCTTCACATTTATGAAACTCAAACGAAGAGGAACTCATCATAATATTACACAGGCTGCAAATTGGAATTTCTATTTTAATTGAAAAAAATTATCAACGATTTCAAAGGCCGATAAATCAACCACACATTTTTTTAGGAGTTCTTTATTTGCTTCCTCACTCAAATTTTGATCTAAACTAATTCCTCCAAATTTGACTTTTGTTATCATAGCTTCAAATGAATAGTCGAATTTATCTCCACCAGAATATACCAACGCAATATTTCCTTTCCACTCCATATCAAAAGTAGATTGATCATGTTTTTTGATAAATGCAATTTTATGATTAGCGCAAGCATCATGTCCAAGCAGATAAATACTAAACGCGAACTCTTCAGCATCATATTCTTCTCTAGGTTGAACGGGGTCAATAATTAATATTTTATTCAATAAATTATTGAAATCTAATTTTGATGCGGGGCTTCCAACCACAACTCCTTTGTCATTCCAATAGGTAGAGGACATGGTGCATTGATGATAATTTCCCCAAACAATTTTTGATTCCCATGATGCTTTGTCATCATCTTCCTCCTCCTCAGAGTTATCTTCCGCATAATATTCAGCTGAAAGGAGGTGAAAATCAAATATTAATCCTCGATCTTTTTCTAATCGTCCGCTCCAAACAAATTCCTCGATTTGATGTCCATTGGGGTAGGGATTTCCTGTGAAAAATATTCTATTCATGTTTGATAGTTTTTTGATAAAATAAAAAAACGACTTTGACCGCTCATATTTTACCTAGTTTACTTTTATTTAGTCCTTGTTAAGTCCTATAGTTGTATTTATTCATATGATATTCCGACCCATATGGGATTTGAGAATTCAATCCAAGTAACCTTATTTTCTTGGTATGCATTAGCGTGATATTCCCCTTCGAATCTAGTTGCAGCATATCCTAATATGCTTTCAGGTGTTGTTCCATTATAGAATCTCACTCCACCTTCTGAATCCCACTCATATAGATTTTCTTTTTTTGTATATCCAGGTTGACTACGAATTTCTCTAGTTTGAATCAAATCAATAGCAAGGGACTTTAATTCATGTCTAACTTCTCTCCATTCTTTAAAATCATCAAATTCAGATTCTACTTTTTCTTTTTCAGGATTATCAAATTTTTTCGAATTTGAATTAATCTCAATTTTCGGGTCATTTCTAGCTTGGTCATACATTGAAAGGAATAATTTGAAAGATGGTTCTTTATTTTTGTATAGATCCAATTGAGCTAAACAGGCGAGTAAGTAATTTTCTAGTCTGATGATATTATTTCCTGTGCTAAAATCAATTTTAATCAATTTTTTATGAAATTCAAATAAGGTCATTTTTGTTTTTTTAGATCTTCAATTTAAGTCAACTAATTTTTATAAATTTAAATTTTCAACGAATAGTTCACTAAGTAAATGAGTTTATTTATTTTCTTCCGATACATTCGGCTAAAATATTTTGCTATTCAAGTAACGATATGTTTTAAATATAAACTGATTTCTATTTAAAAATGGGTTTCATTTTTTTATTGGAATGACTTTTTTGGTCATTTTTCCAATAAAAAAACGCCATCAATCATTTTGATCAATGGCGTTCCTTATTCTTAATTTTTCTAAAATTACATCTGCTTCAATTCACTCACCAATTTCCCCAAGGTATCTTTCGCATCTCCAAAAAGCATCCGAGTTTTATCTTTAAAGAATAAAGAGTTAGCAATTCCTGCATAACCTTTACCCATACTTCTTTTCATGACGATGACATTTTTAGCCTTGTCAACTTGAATAATTGGCATTCCATAAATCGGGCTGGAAGGATCAGTTTCAGCAGCTGGATTGACAACATCATTGGCACCTACGACGATGACAACATCGGTGCTAGGCAGCTGTGGATTGACTTCTTCCATTTCCAATAATTTTGGATAAGGCACATCTGCTTCTGCCAAAAGTACATTCATATGTCCAGGCATTCGACCTGCAACAGGATGAATCGCGTAAGTTACTTCGACACCTTTTTCGCCTAACATTCTTTCAAAATCATGACAAGTATGTTGTGCTTGAGCCACCGCCAATCCATAACCAGGAACAATGGCAACTCGTTTTGCATAGGCACATAAAATGGCAGCATCTGTAACCGAGATAGTTTTTACCACTTGCTCTCCACCCTCTCCTGTGCCAGCTGCACCACCTCCACCGAACGATCCAAAAATAACACTCAACAATGGTCGATTCATTGCTTGGCACATTAATACAGTCAAAATTGTTCCTGCCGAACCTACCAAAATTCCCCCCGTTAACATCACCGCATTGTCATATAAAAATCCTCCTAGGGCAGCAGCAACTCCTGTAAATGAATTTAGTAATGAAATTACAACAGGCATGTCTGCTCCTCCAATTGGCATCACAAATAAAATTCCATAGATCAATGACACGACTAAAAGAATCCATACAATCGGTTCGCCAATCATATCAGGCGAAAATACTCCAACTCCAATTAACGCTAAAATTCCTGCTAGCAAAACATTATTAAACATGCGAACAGCATTAGATCGCCAGTCGTTTATTTTACCGTCTAATTTTCCATAGGCAACCATAGATCCACTAAATGAAACACTACCAATCATCAACCCTAAAAATGCAATGGCTAAAAAACCAATATCATGACTTGGATGTGAAGTATATTCGACAATAGAAATAATGGCGGCACAGGCACCACCCATTCCATTAAAGAGGGAAACCATTTGAGGCATAGCGGTCATTTTGACTTTCATCGCCATCAGATAACCAGCAAACGTTCCCACGCCAATGGCTGCAAAAATCCAGATTAAATTTCCGATAGGTTCGCCAGCTTCATTTTCGTGGAAAAAAATAGTTGCCAAAATAGCAATAGCCATTCCAGCAGCTGCTAAAAGATTTCCCTTTCGAGCAGTCTCAGGATGACTTAACATTTTTAATCCGAGGATAAATGAAATGGAACCAAGGAGATAAGATATTTCGAGTATAAAGTTTGACATTTTTCTTTTTTGTTTTGATTCAAAGTGATGATTAAATAATTAGCAATGGTGGTTTAGAAGTTGGTTAATTCACCGTTCACCATTCACCGTTAAAAACTCACTTTTTCTTTTTAAACATTTCCAACATTCGATTGGTGACGACAAATCCCCCGACCACATTTAGTGTACCTAGAACGACTGCCACAAAACCTAAACCTATCGCCAAAATATTATCAGGCGAAGCATGCCCCATCACAATGATGGCTCCAATGATTACAACTCCGTGAATGGCATTGGCACCAGACATTAATGGTGTATGCAAAATTGCAGGTACATTTGAAATTACCTCAACACCCAAAAAAATGGATAAAATTATGACGTAAATAAATTCCTTGTTTTCAATAAAAAAACTGATTAATTCTTCCATAATAAATATGTGTATTTTTAATTTTTTCTAAATAAAATTGAATACGACTGTAGCGACAAAGAAAAAAGAAATTCCAAAGAGCGAAATCCAATATTTGTAATCTCTAGTTTCGTTATTTCTAATCATCATAATCGTAAAGAAAATTCCTATGCAAAGAAATATTTTTAGAATCCATCCGAGGATAAATAATTTTTGCTGAAGATCTCCAAATTCAGAGGCTGCCAAATTGCTTGGGAATAAATAAAATCCAATCGCAAAAAGTAAAACCAAATAAATCAAAAATCGAAAAGCCCACTTTCTATAATTTGTGGTTTTTTCATTGTCTTCATAATCTAAAATCTCTTCCATAAATTTTCCTCATTTCCCAAATACTATAAACTAAGATTCCATTGCTTTTTTCACTCGCTCATTTTTCACAACACCTTCGTGTGAGATACAAGTTCCTTCCACCAAGTCATCTTCAAAGTTCAAATTCAACTCACCTTCCTTGACAATCAAGGCTAAAAAATTGGTCATGTTTTTTCCAAACATTTTACTCGCATCAGAAGGAATACTGGATGCTAAATTTGAATCTCCAATAATGGTAATTCCATGATGATTGATCGTTTTATTATTTTCAGTCATGGCACAATTACCACCAGTTGAAGCAGCTAAGTCGACTACGACAGATCCTTTTTTCATGTTTTCCAAAGTATCTTGCGTCACTAGGAGAGGAGCTTTCCGACCTGGAATTTGAGCAGTACAAATAATTACATCAGCACCTTTCGCATGTTGTTGAATGAGTGCGGCCTGCTTTTGTTTATACTCTTCAGTTTGTTCAACTGCGTAACCACCTGCACCTTTGTCATCGGTAGCACCTTCGACTTCCACAAACCTTGCACCCAAACTTAAAACTTCTTCTTTCGCTGCCAATCGTACATCGAAAGCTTCGACAACAGCACCTAATTTTCTAGCAACCGAGATTGCTTGCAACCCTGCTACACCTGCACCAAGAATCAAAACCTTTGCAGGTTTGATGGTTCCTGCAGCCGTCATAAACATGGGAAAAAATTGTGGTAGTTTAGTTGCAGCTTGCAATACAGCTTGATAACCAGCAGCAGTTGCCATACTCGATAAAACATCCATTGCTTGTGCACGTGTAGTTCGAGGAATTGCATCAAGGCTGAAACTGGATAAACCTAATTCCAACAACTTACTCACCAAGTCTTTATTACTCAACGGATTAAATTGACCGATGAGAACTTGACTTTTGGAAAGTTTAGATAAAATTTCGTTGGAAGGAGGATGGATGGAAAGTAAAACATTTGATTTGCTCAGAACATCTTCAGCGGAAGCAATAGTTGCTCCTTTTTCTTTATAATCTTCGTCTGAAAAAAATGCACTTTCACCTGCTGATTGTTGAATTAAAATTTCCTTGACATTGAGTTTCAAAATGGCACTCACATTTTCAGGAATGATTGCGACCCGATTTTCAAAATCGGGTTCTTTAAGGACTCCAATTATCATAATTTTGGTTTGGTATTTTTGAAAAAGAAAATTGATTTATATCACCTTTTCCATGAAATATTATTTCGTCTTATTTGACGGCGTCCAAATTAATTAAATATTTTTTGGAAAGAAAAGAATTATGAATAAAAGTGAGATATGAAAGAGAATCAGCTGGATTTACTTCAAAACTTGAAAGCTGATTTTGAAATAAAATAAATTTAAAAGAAGAACGCCTCTAAACCTACTAAAAGGCAGGTGATTAAAAGTTGATTTTTATAAAATTAAAAAAAGTTTAAATCGGGGGAATTATTTATCATGACTTTTTCAAAAGTCAAGCATAAATGTAAAAGAACTATTTTTTTAAATTAAATTGTGGTTTTGTTACTTTATTGAAATAATATAAAAAATAGTGAAATGAAAAATAGTATCCTGATTTTAGTTTTTTCGGTTTTTTCAATATCTCTACTCTCTCAATCTACGATGCCTAAGTTTAATGGTTGGATCGATGATGAAACTTTTGTTATTGAGAAAAATAATAAAAATGGAGAATCGACCCAAATCAAAATTAATGCAAAAAATGGAAAAGAGAATCCTTATGATGCTCCAGTACCTGTATCTTTTAGTAGCTTAATGCCAGAAGGATTTTCCGCCTCTCGAAGAGGAAGTCATATTTCTAATGATGAAAAATCCATCGTTTTTACTCAAAAAAATAATCTTTTTTTCTTTTCCAAAATAGATAAAAAAATTCGCCAACTAACAGCGAATCAAGGGAAGGAAAATAATCCGCGTTTTTCTCCTGATGGTACAAAAGTAGCTTTTACGAGAAATCATAATCTGTATGTCATTGAGTTAGCAACTGGTTTGGAAAAACAACTGACCATGGATGGCTCCGATCTAATTTATAATGGGTGGGCATCTTGGGTTTATTATGAAGAGATTCTTGGAAGAGGTTCTAATTATAGAGCATTTTATTGGTCTCCTGATAGTGAGCAAATTGCATTTATGCGTTTTGATGATCATTCTGTTCCTAATTTTCCAATCTATCATCATGAGGGAGAAGATATGTCTCATGGTTATTTAGAAATGACAAGTTATCCTAAATCAGGTGATCCTAATCCTGCAGTTGAGTTAGGAGTTTATAATTTAAATAACAATAAAATTACGTGGGCAAAGAAAAATAAAAAATTGGAATATTTGGCAATGATCCAATGGACTCCAGATGGAAGGCAATTATTGTTTCAACAACTTAATCGAGATCAGGATGAATTAAAGATGTATAAGATGGATTTGACGAGTGGTGATATCAAAGAAGTTTACGAAGAAAAGCAAAGTACTTGGGTTGATTGGTTTAACAATATTTATTTTTTGGAAAAAAATGAAGGATTCATATTGAAAAGTGATCGAGATGGGTGGTCTAATTTTTATCATTATAATTGGGATGGGAAATTAGAAAATCAAATCACCAAAAATGATTTTCGTGCATTTGGTATTTCAAAAATTGATGAAAAAAATAATCGAATATTCTATACCGCAACAGGTGAAAATCCTGTCGAGTCACATCTTTTTGTTACCGACTTCAAAGGAAAAAAACAAAAGCAATTGACTAAAACGAGTGGATGGCATCGAGTTAGCCTTTCTCCATCTGGGGATTATTTTACCGATCAATTTTCAAGTTTTAATAATCCAGGAGAGTTCTTTTTATATGATCAGGATGGAAAGGAAGTAAAAAAAATAGGTCAATCGACTAAAGATATAAATAAAGAAAAAGGTTTTACTGTTGAATTTTTTACGGTGCCTTCGACAGATGGATTTGATCTTCCTGCCTTTTGGGTACTTCCTCCTAATTTCGATAAAAACAAAAAATATCCTGTGATTTTTGATATTTATGGAGGCCCTGATGCAGGGGGTGTTTATAATCGATTTAGGAATTA
>CAJQQY010000346.1 GCA_905480595.1 uncultured Saprospiraceae bacterium
GTCAATGTAATTGTTTTGATTTGTCGGCAGTAGTGTCCTTGGTAATCGTAATCGAATAAGGCTTCATTTAACCTAAAATCACAAGTGCCTTTTTTCAATAAATTCAAATAAGCGACTGGGTCGAGTTCGAGTAGAGAAATATTTTTAGCAATTTCTAAGCGTCGTTCGTGCGTTTCTAAAAAGGCTTGCTCCATGCGATCCAAATCCATCCCTAAATTTTCACCAGCCATCAATCCTTTACGTTGGCTATTCCAATAATTCGGTTGGATAAAATTAACCTCCGCAGCCTTAACGCCTCTTTCATATTGGAAAGCTTTTTCTGCATATTTAGCCATGTCATAGGCTAGCTTATAGGTTTGGAAATATAAGCTAGACATACGGCTAGACATCCATTGGTACAATTCTAAATTCGAAAATTTCTCTTTATAGAAACTCTGGATTGACTCTTGGTGCTCTACTTCCTTTTCATAAATCTGGATTTCCAAAGCAGCCATTTTTATTTGTAACTCAGCACCTTCGATCTCTAAATCCATTTGCTCGATTTCAAACTTTGTCGCATCTCGTTGGAATTCCCAATCTTGTAACATCCGCTCCTGCTGAGCAACCATTCCTGCCAACTCTCCTAATATACTTATTCCTTCGGAAGCCGTCGAAGCCGTCTCTCCTATTTTAGCTAATCCTTCTCCAATATCTCCAGGATCAACCGTTGTACCAATTGTAAATGGTCCTAAGTGAGCTTTTGGAAATGGATACGCGATTGCTGATAAAACATTAAATATTGTGGCAACCACATGTCCTGCAGCTGCAACTCCCATTAATGCCATTTGTGCTTCTTCGGCAGGAATTGCACCTACTTCGATGGTATCTTCGTGGTATTTCAATCGACGCTTCGCATCATCTAAGTTTTGCTTTAAGGATTTTAATTGGTTCTCTGCTTCGGTCAATTGACTCTCGCGAAGTTCGCGTGACATCTTAAGAATAATTCCTTCTTGACGAGTTTGTAGAATGCCTAATTCTTCGGCATCTTTTTTCTCCAAAGTTCCTAATAATTCTCCTCCGAACTGATTTAATTTATCTACCAATTCCTTAGCTTTATTTATCGTAAAACTAAATCGGTAATGAGGAACCGCTACATTCATACTGCTCATCGCTGAACCGATTCCTGCACCTGAACTCGCTGCCAATACCAATGCCATTGGATCAATATGTGGTTGAAAAAGAGGAAGTGGTTGTTTGATTCCTTTGATGTTTAAGCTCTGACGGATTTTATATAATCGGTCTTCTACTCTGTCCCAATAATCTATGAATAAGTCATTTTCAGGAATAAAAAAGTAAGCACTCAAATTAGACGCATGAATGGTATAAAGTGGTTTTTGAGGCAACTCAGAAGTTGTTTCATCATTAGGTTCATTTTCCAAATCCCAAATATCCAAATCAATATTATTGACCTCTTTTTGTTTTTGATAAGTTTGATCAGGAGTAAGGATTCGAGCCCCTGCACTTTGTGGTTTTTTACCCAACAAATCATACGCTAGGATATAAAGCATTCGAGCTTCATTGATACTTTCCATGGTGTATTGGCGGAACAACATGTCGCCCCAATCTAACAGATTGTCTATGTAATTCATCACGATAGCCTTACGGTAAGCGTTGATACGCAGACCTGCGATGGCATGTGGATCGAAAGGATCATTGTAATATTTTTTCAGCTGAGCGGCATTGCTGATGAAATTTTTCTCTATATCTTCATCATCGAATGGTAAGAATCGCCAGACTTTATTCCCTTTGGTTGGATCAAAAATAAACTCGTACCACTCTTTTGCTTCGTCAAATTTTTGAGCGGTATTCAATGCCTGAGCAATGAGGAAGGGTGCATGGAAAAATAATTCCCAGTAGTAAACCGAATTAGCTCCTTGAAAATCGAGATGATCTGAGGTAGGTATCCGATAAATTCTTTTGTCTGTAGTATCTTCAATAATACCTTCATTGTAAGATATATCTTTTCCAAATTTAGGAGCCTCCATAGTTTTACTCTGAGTATCTAATTCTAATAGCTCTTTGATACCGCCAATAAATAAGCGGCTACTTAATTGATAAGCCGAATTAGTGGTTAACCTGATGATCTCATATTGTCCATCCTCACTTGAGGTCCAAATTTCCTTTCCTTCATTATCCTTCTCCAATACAGGAATTGGACGACATAGAAAGGTTCCTCCAGCTTTTTCAAAAACATACCAATCTACTAATCCAAAGGAGAAGTTGGAGGTCGTATTCGTTATTCCAAAGTCTGTTTTTTTATGAAAAAGATCAAAACGTCCAAACAATTCTTCCTCTTTTGCACTCAGATAAAGTATCATTTTTTTGGTCCAGTCTTCACTCGTTTTTTCAAATTCTAAAGCACTCGTTTTAGATTCTTTTAAAGATTTGAGAAGGTCTGGAATTATACCTTTTCCTTTCCCATCAATCTTTTCATACAAGGACTTTAGATGTTCAGTAATCGACGATAACTTGGGAATACTTGCTAAAGTAGAGCCATTAAAATGGAATAGTTTTACAGTTTTTTGAAGCTGAACTTTAGTAGAGTCATAATTACTACGAAGACCTTCATTTTTTTCCTTTAACTTCGTGATTAAAGTAGAATTATCTGATCCTGCAATCGTTTCGACAGAGCTCCCAAGCCTAGCAACTTTTTCATTAAATTTTTGAGAATTTTCAATAATTAAAATATGATTGGCAATCACTTTTGAAAAAATCAAATCATTCATTTTATCTTTGAACAATTGAAGATCTTTACTTAATTGAATGATTTTTTCCTCGATTTCTTGCTTAACAAAATCCCTTTCATATTTTAAAATTTCTTTCCTTAATTTTTCCAACTCAGATTTTGCCATAGCTTCACTATCTTCATCAGAGGTGTTCCATTCATCATAGGCTTTTTCTAGTTTCTCCGCATATTCTTTGATTTTATTCAACACATTTCCATGACTTTTTTCAATTACATTAAGGCTCGTTTTTGATTTTTCTATCACAGTAGGGAAGTCCTCAGAATCCTTATCTTTTGATAACCTAATAGCCTCAAGTAGTGATTTGTTTCCTTGGTGAACACTATCTAAAAACCCTGTGCTATCAATGAAATCCGATATGGATGTTTTAGAATCATCTACTAGCTCAACCGCCTGATCAGTTACCCGCTCATCATAATTAGGAGAAAAATTATTGGATAAGATTTTTTTCCAATCCTTTATAAACTGCTCTTCTAAATTATTATTAAAAGCAACTTCTTCAAAAATAAAATCAGGGGCTAATTTTCCAGAGAGTAGTAAGTCTCCACGAGAGGTCGTATAATTAATACTAATATTTCCACCTTCCGCTTCGTGCCAAACTAGATGCAGTCGATTAAAGAATTTATCCATATTAAATGCCAAATTCCCTTTGATAGATTTTGGAAAACCTTCTCTAGCTTTTAGCATACCTCGGTCATCTATATCATAACATTCGTACTGTCCATTACGAAGTACATAGTAAGCTCCTTCTTCTTTGAATACTCCATCGGCAGGAGCAAATTGTCCCCCCTTATTAGCAATCGTATGTACAAAAAAGGAGAAGTCTATTCCCGAATTTAATTTATTAGCACTTAATGTGTTCTCTTGAAGAGGAACTAATCCACCATCTCTTTCAGGGTCTTCTTGGAAGAAAGTATAATTTCCTTCTTGATCAATCAAACATAATACTTCATCATCAATATTAAATGCTGCGTCAAAATATTCAGGGACTTCAAATTTATTCTCTTCGACTGATGAATAACTTAAAAAGCCAAGACCAAATATATTAATACTCATTATCGCAACTTTTAATTGCCCTTTGGTACTAATCAATTCATTTGCTGATATTTTTATTGGAGTATCAACTAGTGAACTGCCTTTATCAAATTTCACCCACTTACCATCAGCTATATTCTGAATTACACATTTGCTACCTTTAAAGTAATATCGCTTACCTTTGAAGGTGGTAATGGAATCGAGTCCCAATTTAAAATCATCAGGTAGGTTTTCATACTCAGGATATTCCTCTATGAATTTGATATCACCTGCTGGATTTTTCTTTGAAGAAGTCAAACAATACTCTCCAGTAAAAATTCTTATTTCATTAATATCTTCTTCATCTTTTGTTACCTTTTCCACATAGGTTGCATCAAGTTTGTAATTTACATCAATCCCTCGTCTCAAATTTTGAGGAGGACTCCAACGCTTACTGTGGTTCAGATAAGAAAACTTAACGTGTGCACGATGCTTAACAATCGTATTCGAAGTATTCACCTCTAGTACTTGGCTTTGATCTTGTTTGTCTTTTTGACTTTTTTGACGACTTAAAGTACCCTTTGAGTCTTCATATTCTTCGATTTCTATCCAAAAGACCAGCACTCTTCCATTCGCAAAAATTGGAAATACTCGATCTGATTTGATATTCAACTCTGTTTTTTCCCAAGCGCCCCATTCTGCTACATCTCCTTCGAAGCGAGCGGTTCGGAAATAATATTCAGCAGGCTCGGTTCGCGAATGTCCGAAGAGTAACAAGACATCTTCCTTCGTTCTTTCATCTTTATAGACATTCCCTCCTGCTATTTTGAGGTTACCAACTACGGAGAAAGTGTCGATGTAATTTTTATAATTACTTTCTACACTTTCTGGAGTAATCATACCTTGCAACAGCGCATCTTCTAGCTGTTTAAATTCAGCTGTCTTAGTATCTCGTAATTCTGGACGGATGTAATTTTCAGGATAAAGGAAGACTTTTCGGTTGGCTTCCCAGACTCGATAATTTTTCATCCATTTCCACCATTCTTTCAGCTCCTCTTTATCCCTCATATCATTTTCACTCTCAATTTCTTTGGTTTCTTCAAGGCTTACAAAGTAGCGATGGAAATACAATTGGACGGCTGCAGTCGCTTCTTTGATGTTAGAGGTTTTGGCATCACTTCCCATTTCTACATCAATCAATAAATGCTCAAATAAATCTCTAGCATCTTCTACGCCCGCTTCTTCAGGAAGAATATGGATGAGGTATGGCATCAATGCATCTCGTTTAATGAGATTCATTTCATCATGCATCTGTCGAGCAAGAATTTTCCAATCCGTTTCGCTATTATTCATTCCTAACTGGGCGTACAAAGCGGTAGCAGCTGATTCCACATTTTGATCAACAAACATTTTTACCCATACTTTTTCATATAAAGCAGAAGGAGTTGCACCTACCTTATTCGCGACTGCAAAGATATCGTACATACCGAGTACTTGCTCCAGATCGAAGCTCACTTCCATTTCATTTTCTGGACGTAGGAAAACATTATTGCGTTTAAGCCATTTCACTTCTTCGACGTTCCAATCAAAAATATCTGCCAGCATCTGGAAAGGTTCTTTTTGATAGCCGATGCCTTCATAGAAGAAATCCGTCAAGGTCATATCTCCACCTTGGTATTGATCATTCAATTCTTTGTATCGACTGACAATCCGTAAATCATTAAGCAAGAAGTCATTGCGATCGGTCCATTGACTGACAAATTTTTGAGGATAAATACTATCCATCATGGTAAAATCACTATTGGAATAGCGAACGTATTCATCCCCTTTTCCAAAATAAGTGTGTCCTTCTAAAACCCAAGCACTATCTATTTTTGCTTCGAAATCTCGATCTCCAATTATATCTTTTCTTGATCTTAATCCCGTAAATAAATTGCCCCAGTTATCTTTGATTTTTTTAGGAAATCCTTCGTCAATAAATTCATTTTCCAAATTAGAATAACATACATATTGATTTCCTTTGAAAAAATAAGTCTTGCCATTCGGCGCAGTAAATGCTGCATCAATAACTGTAGGCAAGGCAACATTCTCTGTAAATTGGTTATGAACTTTTACCCACATATTCTCTATCAGATGGGTGACTTCACTTTTTTGAGAAGTTTGGTATAACCTATCTTTGAATACATATACAGAACCGTTGGGTGCTTTAAAAATAGCATCTACACCACGATTGAGGAAGTCATTAGAAAATGCAAAATCCAGTTCATTAGATAAATTTCCAGCAATTGATTTTGGATAACCTTCGTCTACCCACTCGTAATCGAATGTGGAATATTTATAATATTGATTGCCTGAAAACAAGAAGGTCTGATCTTCTTGATTCAAGTACGCAGCATCAACTTTATTATTTTCAGAAATGTTATTTTTCAAATATCCAATACGATCAATCAAGTAAGTCCGGTTAGTATTTTCAGAAAAGACATGGCAATTATCATTTTCAAAAATGTAAATATTATTTTGATTAGCAAGAATGGCGGTGACATTTTTGTTGTTACCTAAAGCTTCTTCCAGCTCCATAGATATTTTTTCAAAACCTTTTTCCATCCGTAGGTTACCTATGATTAATTTCGGATACTCCTCATCCATAAATTGATAATCATCGCTAGAATATCGAATGTATTGATCGCCTGAGAAAAGGAAAGTTGTTTCGTTATTGATCACTACTGCAGCATCAATATTTTTTCCTTGAACGATATTATTATGATCAATTCCCCAATGAGATTCGATATTTTTAATAGGTAAAACAATCCCGTCAGATGAATCTTCATACTCAACAAAAGTATTTTCTGAGAAAAAATAAGTGATATTTTTACTTCCCGTAAAAGCAGCTTTGATATTTTCAAACTTCGCATGTTCGTCAGGTAGATTTCTCCAGATCCGTCGAATAGGTTTTGGGTAAGTCCAGATTTCTTCCGTTTTGTTGTATTGTACAAATGATTCGTCATTCAACAAAAACATATTGTCCTCTTCAAATAACACCGCATTAACAGAATCAAAACCTTCTTCGATATAATCTTCAGGCATATCCCACCAATAAATATCCGCAGACATTGGAGTGTCAGTATCTGGTTTTGTGTAGTCTTCAGAACTGTAACATAGGTAGCGGAAGTTACCATCTTCATCTGCTGCTTCGCAGAGGTAAGTTTTTTCATCTTTGACAAAAGCTACCCAAACATTTGTTAATCCGCCCCAATGCTTAGAAATAGATTGAGGCCCATTATCAGCAATTGGTGGTTTGGGTGGTTTTGTTAAAGCAGCTCCCTCTGGTGTGTAACTAATAAATTGATCACCACTAAACAAATATGTTTTTCCATCTCGACCTAAAAACCCTGCATCTACTTTCCCTTCCATTTGAAAAAGGTTGGCAGATTTCCCCCATTCTTCTCCAATTGGATATTCTTTCTCTAAAGAAACATTGTAACAATTCTTTCCTTTAAATATATAGGTATTCTCATCAATCCCTTGCAACACCGCATCGACTCCAGTTTGAAATTTACTCGGGACATCTTGCAGTACTGATGGTGTTTTTTTCGTCGCTGAAACTTTGTCATTTTCAAGCGCACTCAAATGATACCAAGCATCATTGGTCATTCCATAAATACTTCCTTCGTCAATAAAAGCTGTACTGATTTGGGTATCAGTTAACTTTGTATAAATTTTGTTTTTTTCCTCCGAAACAACGGTACATTCTCCATTTCTAAAAAGATAAACATTTCGTTGGTCTGCAAAAGCAGCATCTATACCTGTGGAAAAGTCTGTGGTCAAGTTTTTAAAACGAGGTTCTTCTTTTAATGAGTTTTGAATAGTTTTTGGATAACCTTCATCTACCTCTTTATAGGAATTACCAGTATAGCGGAAAAATTGATTTCCTGAGAACAAGTAAGTATGTGTGTTTTCTATCGACGTTTCCGTTCCATCTTCTGCAACAATAATTTCGTGGGAAAGCAACTTTACTGCTGCATCAATGGTCTTCGTTTTTTGAATATTATTAACCACTTTTCCCCAAGAACCTATAATTGACTTCGGATAACGATCATCAATTTTATTATAGTTTTTATCTGTATATCTGATGAACCTCAAGCCTGTCATATTTCTATTGCCAGAGCTTACTACCATTTTTTCTTCATTAATTTCTACCTCAGGCCCATCTTCGAACATATAAGTCCGTCCATCTTTGCCCGTAAAAGCTGCCGTAATTTGATTGAATGGAATACTATCAAATCGTTGAGCCACTTTTTGGGGTTCGGACCACCATCGATGTTGAGTGTCGTAGTAGACAAAATTAACCCCTTTGAAGAGGTAGTTATTTCCATCATTTCCAACAAATACTGCATCAGGAATATCGAATCCTTCCTCGATCAACTTATTTGGCAAATTCCACCAGTTGTCATCAATGTCCTTTGGAAAACCCTCATCAGGTAACGAATAATTATTAGTAGAATATTGGACGTAGGTTCTCCTTTCATTTTTATCTGTTCCAAAAAGATAGGTTTTCCCATCCAAGACAAACGCTGAATCAACCTCTTCCAAGCCGCCCCAATCCTTGGAGATCGTATGTGGATATCCTTCATCTACTTTGGAATAATCCGCTTTAGAATATCTATAATACTGAGTTCCGCTAAAAAGATAAGTTCGTCCATCGAGACCGGCAAGTGCCGCATCTACTTTCCCAGTTTGAGAAAGATTATTCTTTAATCTTCCCCAATGAAGTTCAATCGGTTTCAGAGAAGATTCTCCTTTGCCACTTAGACTTTTTAATTGATTATTAAGGGTAGCGAATTTCTTTTCTTTAAAAACATAATATCGATTATTCGCACCTTTTAGCATGGCATCGATTCCCATTTCAAAATCATCTGGAAGTCCTGGTATTAACTTTTTCAAACTCGTCAATGAACCTTCCATTCCGACTACTCCATCATTTTCGATACTATCGGAATAAGCGACTACTTGGTTACCTGAGAAAAAATAAACATTATTTGCATGCACAAAAGCGGCATCTACCTTTCCAGCTAGATTAAAATTATTTTTAATTTTTCCCCAAAATGCATTTATAGGAATTGTTTGTGTGGAATCTTCGGAAGATATAAATTGACCATCTTTAAAAATGAAAGTTACTCCATCTAAATTGGTAAAAGAAGCATCAATAGATTCGTAAAATTTCTCTGGCAAATCATATTCTAATTCATTGATCCAATTACCTTTGATCATTTTTGGATAGCCCTCATCTGCGACTAAATCATCTGAATATCGCATGTACTGGTTACCTGCAAACAAATAAACTTTTCCATCTTGATCTGTAAATGAAGCATCAATATTTTCTATAGAATCAAAATTACTTTTCACTTTCCCAACCAGTTTCTCCTTAATTTCCCACTTTCCTGTTTTCTCATTTTTACAAAAATACATCGCCAAAGCAGGAGTATCCATCTCTCCATTCCTTCTTCCGATCAACCATTGTTTTCCAGATGCATCTGTAAATGCTGCATCAATTTGAGACAGATTTCCAAAGTTTTCAGAAAGATTGCTTAACGGCATTTCTGATTCTAACAATGTATATTCATCTTTAGAATAAATCCAATATCGTCGATTTTTGAAAACTAAAATCGTATCACCATTATCCAAAAGTGCATCAAAATTATTTAGACTAGTTGGGAGATGTAACTTTTCAGGAAGCTTCTCCGCTAAACTTTGATCGTTAAAAATCACCTCCGTCTCTGCCTGGTTGAGTTGTAATTTGGAAACAAAAAGTGCGGTTTGTTTCAACCTTTGCAAGGCAACTTTAAAAACATTATTCTTAGGTGTGGAAGTAATTCGCCCCTTTTCATCTACCTGCTTTAGGATGGGTAAAGCAATTGCTTCTATCAGGTTTGGATTATTCTTAAAAAGGTGTGAAAGTATTACCTCTGCAGTATCAGCTGATACTTCAGCATATTCTCCTAAGCTAGACATGAGAATATTATGTTGCTTGGCAGATGCCTCTTCTATATTTTCATAAATTTCAGTAACCGCTTCCTCAGTCTTAAGCGCAACATCTTGCAAAATAAAAAATATATCCTTGGAAAAATCTGCATATCCTTCTACTTCGAAAGTAAGCGCATTGTTAATATTTAAAAAATAAGCTCTTTGAGCTACTTTGATTATACCACCTTCTAGAAAGCCATCATCTTCTAAAATATCTATAATATCTTCCATATCTTCCTCCTCCAAATCCAAGGCAATTAAGTCACCTTCATTGATTTGAAATCTTTGATAACTATCGATGATTTGTTGAACTGTTTTGAAAACCGTCTGATGGAAAATATCCGTAAAATATGGTCCTATATGGAAGTTAGTTACATTATCTTCATTCGTAAAAAACAGCTTTCCTTCCATAGTCATTTGACCATCTTCGAGGTGATTTTTCTCCAATTCATGAAAAATCATTTCGGCGACTATCGCTTCTCCAACATCTCCCAAGGTTTCTCTAGACAGTGTAAAATATGGGATTTTGAATTTGATCACTTCTTCTTGCAGGATAGTTATAATTTGATGTCGAAGCATATAGAACTGAATCCCTAAATTCATGTCGTCAGCAGACAATTCCAAGATTTTACTTTTATCAACGACGGCATTTTGCTCATCAAGATATTCATTGAAGCGAAGATTTTCGATCAAGTCTTCTACCTCAATTTTTTTCAATGGTAGAGAGGAGAAATGGTCACTTTTTAGAATCAATTTTTCTTGATGAAAACAATCAATTTTAGCTTTTATCTTTTTATAGACCTGCTGTGAATAAATATCAATATTCGCATTCGGCTCAAATTCTTCCGCATTTTCTTTTTTAATAAAAAAATCAGGCTGAACTAAATTCCCTTCCTCGTCCATGTAGCCATTAAAAATCAAATTATCATACAACTCCATTACTCGACTTTCAGGCAAATCCAACCCTTCAAAATCTGAGATATACACCGCAACATTGACTCCGCTACTTTCAGTATTATTATCTTCGTACTCTTCATTTACTAATTGCTGAATAGTTTCAAAAAGTGCTTTCTTTTCATCAACACTACTACTATTGATTTTAAAATCTGCCATCTCTTTTGGAAAAGCAGATTCGATCACCCCACCTTCTTCATTGAGGTATCCTTTGATAATCAAATTATTAAAAACTTTGTCCACCATTTTTTCTTCAATCCCTAATCCCAAGAAATCTTCTTTCGAAAAAATATCTAAATTTTCAACCGCTTGTTCTGCTGCTTTTTTCGCAGCCATTTTTTCGAAATAAACCAATCGATGATCTTTTTGTGAAATCACTTTCTGGGAAGGATCACTCACCGTTCGGAAAATAGATCGAGCAGAACGACTATTAAATCGCTCTGAAATAAAATTTTTGGAACTAAAAAATGCAGGTTTTATTTGCCCATAAAGTGTATTTAGAAAAACGAGCTGTTGATCTGCTAATAATTTTGCTGCTTTTTCATCAGCAGGTTTCCCCGTCAAAATCTGTTTTAATTCTTCTCCGGTGAAATCACTTTCTTGCATCCAAAATGTAATACCTATCAAAATTTGGGTAAGCCACAATGAAGCATTGATCGCGATGGTAGCTTTGCTTTGAATGATTTTATAACAATCAACTTCCGCAGGATTATAAGGAATCAAAACGGAGAACAAAGCAAATTTATGAATAGAAGAATCTTTTTCTAAAATGTCAAAAATGTGGAATAACTCCTCAAAAGTAATATCAAGTATCTCTACCAATTTACTCATCCTATACAATACATCTAGCATTGGTCGAGCCTCTGGTGTCGAACTGTGAAATACATTATTGGCAGCATCTGTTTCTCCAAAATGTGCTCTAAACCTTTCGACAATCATTACTAAATTTCGCTCTGAAATATGCAGCGCTTTTCCAATTCGTTTTCGGTAGTCAGCATTCTCTGTAGATAAAATATCTCCTGGTGCCCTAATAGCCTGATACTTTTCAGAATCTGAATAGGCCATTGGAACAAATCCTGAACCAAGAATATACTTAGGATCGAAATCTGTAAAACTATTGTTATAAACTCTATTGAATAAATCTATTGGTTCTTCCTCATTACCCAATCCAATATTATTCATCGTCACCACCAAGGCACAACATTCATCAATAGATAAGTCAAATCGATCTTGAATTTGCTTGATCACCGCAATAGTTTGGATCGCTGTACCATTTAAATTATTGCCACAAAGCGTACGTAAAACCAGTTCTAAATCAATCATCGACATACTCAATTTCTTCGATAAGCGAATCAACCGACTTGCTCTTTGAAGACGAGTCACTCCATCAGGTGAAAGCAAAAAATTGACCTCTTCCGACTCATCCATCGGTTGTTGAATTTCTCCCCAATTGATTTTGGTATCGTCATTTTCTAGAAAGGCATAACCATTCGTACCATGATTGATGAATGAATTATTAGCTAATAATTCTAATTCAGATTTCCATTTAGTTTCGCCCTCAGGTTTCTTTGTTGTCGTACGGCTCAGATTTTGAAAAAGTAAGGCTTGACATTCTTCCAAAGAAATATTGGTGATCTCCAAAAAACTTTCTAAATCACTCAGCTTAGCATGAAAATCGGAATCTAAACTAAAATGATCTTTGAAAAACTCCTTCACATTAGTAGGTTCCTGAATGATTACATTTAATTCTTCCTTCGTCAATTTGAGATATGATTTCGCCACTACTTCCGCCTCAGGTTTTTCGGCAAATAACTGGTAAATAGAGGAAGGAGCCACTTCCAAAAATTTTAAATATTGTAAATATTTTTTTTGCTCCAAATCAAAAGGCAGGTGGAAAGGATAGGTTTCCTCTCTTAAATTATCATAAGCGTTTTTGCCTGTTTCCTTATCTATTTTTTTCTCTAAGATTCTATTCACGATGTCGAGATAAGCAACTTCGGAAAAAGCATTTTTACCATTCAACGGAATATCTTTGACATCCGATCTTCGATCAAAAAATTTATTGCCTCCCGAAAATCTATCTTCTAATAATTGAAGTAAATCAGAAAGATATGCCGCAGGAGAATAAACGGAACGGCCTTCTTGTCCTTTTTTAAAATTAATTTTTTCAAATAATTGCTCGAAACTCTGGAATTTATTGAGGTTTGACATTGGGGTATATTTTAACTTTTATAATTAGGGAAATTAATTCAAAGGTGCATCGTGCATGCAAAAGAAAAACGATATGTCTGGGAAAAATACTAACTAATTCTCTGAACATGCTTTAGCAATAACTGAGTTTTAATTGCTAATGCTTTGTTGTAAAACTCTTCGGCAGCAGCTTCTTTTTTTGAAAACAAATGCGAATAGGTTTTAATGAAATTCTGCTTAGGCATAGAGGCAACCTGAATAGCCGAATGAATATTAGCTCCTATCAGGTCAAGGATTAATTTATTATTTTTTCTAGGTAAGATTTTTATCAGCCGTTGATAGGCTTTAAGTTGAGGGATGATTTCCGCTTTGTGATCTTCTAGTTTTTTCCAATTCATGGCATCAACAGATGCTGAATCATTTAACATTGCGGTAAGGAGATTAACATTCTTATTTTGTGTTAACCACTTTTTTAAATAGACAAAACTATCTTGGTTTTGTTTGTTGTTTTCTTTTGTTTTCATCTTGGAGTTTCTTTAGAAGAGTATGTATGTATTATAATCTCAATTTAGTTTTCTTAATAGATATCATCATCTATCAAAGAATGATTCTTCATTTCTCAAAATTGAAGAATAACCTAATCTTGTTATCAATAATAACTTATCAGAAAATTTGAAGTATGGAAAAGAAGAGACCTGTATTGTGGTTCTAATCTATTCTGGTGCATTTGGTTTTTTGAAAAAAAAAAGACTATAATTAAACTTTAAACATATAAAACAAATTAATATACTGTTAAAAAGCATCTATGTAAAATATTTAATATAAAACAAATTAGCTTTTTTTTCTTTTATACCAAAATAAATTAGCTTTTTTCCTTATTTAAAGAATTACATTTTCCAATTGAAGTAGATTTTCACTCAATGTATTTTCCCTTTTTCTTTCACATTAGGCTATCTTATTTTCCATCGTTTTTGGAGATTATTTAAAAAAAATCAACCACCTCCAAAGGAGGTGGTTTTCTAAACTAGACTTAAAAAAAATGACTTTGATTTCATTGCGTATATGAGTGATTGAGTTGATTTTTTTGCAGCAAAAGTTAGGAATATAAACTCGCTGGCGGAAAGGAAAGAAGCTATCTACCGAAAGTTAGAAGTAATCTTCCCAGATTAAAATGGTTTATGGAAATTAAGTGTGTACCAGCGTAAACGTTACGCTTTCAAAAGAAGAAGCAAAAACAAACATATCACGGGTTAAATAAAAAAGTTAGCTGGCTCAACACCCATAATTTAATCCTTTAATTTGGGAATGGTAAGAGATTTATAATCTGTCTCGAATGTGAAAAGTCTATTTTGAAATTCGTTATACTTGTTGGTAAGATAAGCGTTCAGACGACGGTTATTGGGTTTAACCCTTTCTTTCATTACATCCCAATATTTAGGCTCAATCATAAGACTTGCCGAGATGTACCTATTGGTAATTCTGAAGTGGATAGGAGCTTCTCCCTTCCTATGCAATTGATTTCTTGAATTATCTTGTTAATTATTTCTGTTACCATCTTATTCTGATATTCTAATAATAAGAAAAGTAGGTAGTATTTTTTCATGTTTTCGTCCAATTTTATTTGAGGTACATATCCACGATCTGATATTTGGTTGATCGTAAAAAATTAAAAGGTGATGGATGAAAATTTGATATTTAAGAAATTGTTAGTTGAAGAAAAAGGTTGAGTGGAGGTATATAAATTTTTAATGCTAAGTTTTACAAAAAAATCTTTTTCAGAAAAAGCCCTTATATGTAATTAGAAAAAGAAAAGAATGCTTTATAAAAATTTAAAGTAAATGCAATACATAAAAAATATTGACCTGAATATTTCACCCATATCCTTTCATGGATCGAGGGTTAATATTTCTCGAATCACCCATTATAAGCATGAAGTTGACAATTCTCCGTTTTCAATAAAATTGGTTTTAGAGGGAGAAGAGATTTATTGGGTAAATGGTAAAAAATATATTCTGAAGAAGGATCAATTTCTTCTTGTTGATAGACATTCTAAAGTTTACTTTGATATTAATTGTAAAAATTACGCTAAAGGAATATGCTTCTACCCTTCCTTGGAACTCATTTCTAATATCATTTACTGCACTACTCAGTCGGATAAAAGACTTCTTGATCAACCTGACGTTTCATCTGTACATCTAGAGTTTACGGAAAAAATATATCATTTGCAGGAAACCCAAACAGGTCAAATGATCTCACAATATTATTCAATACTTCATGAACTCCATCATGGAAGATCTCAATTTGACTGGGATACTTTTATGATCCATTTTTGTGAAAATTTGGTAAGGGATCAATTAAAAGTAGATCAGTTACTTTCTGCTCTTCCTTCAAGGAAAAGGAGTACGAAGGAAGAATTGTATAGAAGGATATCAGAAGTAAAAATACATCTCGATACTAACTATTCAGCCCCCATAGATTTAGATGCTATTACTGAAAAAGCTATGCTTTCTAAATATCATTTTGTGCGAAGCTTCAAATCTATTTTTGGTATTTCGCCAATGAAATATTTGCTTCAATTGCGTCTTTTAGAAGCGAAAAAACTGAGAAAACAAGGATGCTCTTACCATGAAATTGCAAATCTTGTCGGTTTTTCGGATCCACGCAATCTTCGTAAAGCTATGACTCGGAATAGTTAAGTTCAATTAATTGGATTTGTCTTTTTAGCAATTATTACCCCATTTCTTTCATGAGATGTTCTTTTTTTTGTAAAAAAGTTCAACATGAAAGTCAATACAATTATATTTTTCATTCTATTTCTGATTAGTAATAATGGCTATACTCAGCATCTTAATAGGAAGGCTCTTCTTGGTATTCATATGATTCCTTTGGAAGATACTACTAGGAATAAATTAAATTATCATAAGGATTATGGCATTTATATTCCTTTGGTCATCAACGGAGCAACCTTTCAAGTAATGGGAATAGGTGAGGGAACTATTCTGGAAAAATTAAATGGTAAAAAAATTAAAACCCCAAGGGATGTAATAGATGTAATGCAAAATGTTACGAAAGGAGATGCAATCGAAGCTGTGGTATTTGAAAAAGGGATCTCATCAATCTATAAAGGAAATGCTATAGGAAAACCTTTAGAGGAACATGCTTATTCTAATGTGGAGTATAGTTCTGTGAATTATAAAGACAATAATCTACGTTCCATCCTTTATTTGCCTCATGGAATTAAGCAACCACCCGTTGTTTTTTTTCTGCTAGGTTATACTTGTCAAACTATCGAAATGAATTTTGATAACCCTGCGAAACAATTAATAGATCATTGGATCAAGGAAGGTTTTGCAGTATATCTTGTTGAAAAACCAGGAATAGGAGATAGTGATTCAAAGCTTCCTTGTATTGACATTGATTTCAATCAAGAGCTTCAGGGTTTTTCAGAGGCATATGCTACCCTCCGAAGAAATACGAAAATAGATACGAGTCAAATCTTTCTTTTTGGGCATTCAATGGGCGGAGTCATTGCCCCTCTACTCGCTAAAGAGTACCCCCCAAAGGGCATATTGGTTTATGGGGTTATTGGAAAGAATTGGTATGATTATATGCAAGATATGTATATAGAACAGCCGTTACTTTTTGGGAATAGTGAAGCACAAATTGCAAATGATAATGTTTTTACACTTCCCTTTATTGAAGATCTTTTAAAAAAACGAAAACCTTTAGAAGAAATCTTAACTAGTCCAGTTTACGGTGAATTCCTTAAAGAAGAAGGAATTTATAATGATCTTTCTAATGGGTATTATATTCACCGACACATCAAATTCTGGCAAACTCTGACAGATGTTGATATTCCGAACGCTTGGTCTAAAGTAAAATCTCCTGTGTGTGTATTACATGGAGAATACGACATTCAGGCTATTCATCCAAAATACGGTGAAATGATCGTAACTAATGTAAATACCCATGGAGGAACAGCTACTTTCCGCCTATTTTCAAAATCAGAGCATGCTTTTTTGAAGTTTAATTCCCGAGATGAACTGATGAGTTCTATGAATAACGGATCATATATTTCCAAATTTAGTACAAATTTTAATCAGGAAATTGCGACATACAGTTTGGAATGGATGAAGTCAATTAACATGATAAATAAATGAATTGATCTCTATTTCGAAATAGGTTTATACTTGTCACTAAAAACTAAACCGTTCAAACCTTTATCCTATAAAGCAATACATCTTTTTCAGCAAAACAAAATTTATCATTTTAAATAAAGAGAGCAATCATGTTTTCGTGTATGCTAATTGTTCTAGGTCTTGTGACAGTTAATGCGCAAGTAGATTCTGTTTTGATTTGTTATATAAAGTCTAATAATTCAAAATTTATAAATCCACATGCTGAAAATGGCTGGAACATTCATAGATATCAATGGACTATTGAAGAGGATGGTTTTGTCCTTGAAGAGCGATTTAGTTTGAATGATGAACCTCGATCTATAAGACCTAATTTTACTTTTTTTAAAGTAAGACTTGAATTTGGGAAAGATAATATGTTGGATTTTATTTATCATTTAGATAAAAATGGAAACTTAATTAACAATAACATGAAAGCTGCTATGGATAGAATAGTCTATGATAATGAGGGTAATTTTTCAAGGTGGATGGTATTTGACAAGAATAAGAAACCAGCAGAAGGAAATGCACCTGAGTTTGCTATAGGGTAACACCTATATGATCCACGAGGAAATAAAGTGGAATTGCGTGGATTTGATGAGGAAAGAATCAAGTCAATGTCAAACGGAGTTGCGAGAATATTAAAAACTCATGATCAATTTAATAACAAGATAGAAGTTAGGGTCTTAGATATTAACGATCAATTGTTACAACATGTAAAAAGGGAATATTGCTCTGATGGAAAACATATTGTTCGTCATTTATTTATTTATTAAAAAAACAAATAAAAAAATCGCTCAAAATCTAAATATGAAAATTAATAATTTAATCCTGATTTGCTTCTTATTATCTGTTAATAGTTCAAGTTATGGTCAAATCGTAGTAAAGGCCAATGGAGGGTATAACCTAATCGACCTTTATGATGGAGAGGTATTAACAAGACGAATTTACCCTTATATTGATGAACCGAGTTCTGGATTTTATTTGACTTTCTTTGGTGATTATTTTGGATATATAGATGGATATGGAGCTATTCAAATTGGAAATAAATATGATTTGGCATATCCATTTTGCAACTCTTTTGCATTGGTTGGCAAGAACAAAAAATATTTCTATATCAATCAAGAGGGAGAAGAATTTGGGGAAATGAGTTGGCCTAGAGCTCCGACCATTTTTGAGGACTTTTTAATTCTTATTGATTCAACGTCCCAAGTAATACATAGAAGCGGGGATACTGTTTTTCAAACATCTAACGAACTCCTTTCCTCAAAACATAGTGGAATTTTTGAATGGAATAGAGATAGCTCTTGGGTGAAACAATATATAAAAGCATCAAAATATGGAGAAATACTTCACGTGAACACCTTTAAAAATGTGGACACTATAGCTCACACCTGGCAAGGATATATATGTATTGAGTCAAATAAAACATTTTCCATATACAATAAGAGAGGACAATTGTTATTTGATAATCTCCCCAGTCAAAGCTATTATCTACCTGTCAAAATTCTTTGGAACAAATACGTGTATTTACCCAGTCAACATAATAGCGTTCTGTTTGAAAATAAAATACACAATGAACAATTGTATTCTACTTCCGAGTTGTATTGTAAAGACGGCCGGAATAAATATGGCCCAGCTGTAATGGTTGGCGAAGGATTCGAGGAGGAAGATGTTGCTCTTTTACGAGGAACTGAAAAATGGGTGCTTTTTAATCCTGGAGAACAACAGAAAATAGATGGTTATAACCTATTTGATGAAGTTTTACCATCAGATGAAGATGATCTTTTATTAGTTCGAAAAAATCTTAATTGGTATGTTTATTCAAAACGAAAGGATTCATTAAGATCCCTTCCTTTTCGATACATTCACCATCGTGGGCTTGTGAACGAACAATTTTTAGGAAGCAATGATCACCATGATTATGAAGAAAAGAATTGGAGTTTAAATTTACTGAGATACGATTTTAGTAAATTGGAGATCAAACTATCTACTGCTGAAGTCTACCAATTTCCGAAAGAGTACTATAAATATAAACACCTAGAACATCCTCATATCTTTAAGGATACAGAAACGAATGACTTTCTATTTCTCTTGAAAGATGGGCTAAGAGTATTAGTCAATAAGGGCAAAGAAATTTATCAGGAGAAACAAAGTGGTAACTACCATTTTGAATATCAAGACCTGTTTATGCCTGAATTTTGTTTATCTGAAACGGATGTTCAACCGATAGAAAGCAAAAAGGGAATCAGACGAAATTCATTTGATCTATACATCTTTAAAGATAAACAAAATCTTGAAGTAGTATTGGCCAATATGTCAAAGCAGCCAGAAACTATAGAAAGTAGAGATGGAGAGATTGAAGTCTATTTAGAGTATGAGAAAACTCATGGTCAATGGCAACAATTTTCGAGGTATACTGGTCAATTTCGAAGTGATTATTATAAATCTACTTTAATACCTCCGGGTCACCAGATAGCAAAAAGTATTGTATTAGTCAAGGGACCTATAGGGCCAATCTTTAACGTAAGAGCTAAGCTGGTTAATAGAGGTAATAAAATTATGTACTCCAATTCAATCAAGATAAGTTTATGTCCAGCCTTACTCTATGGAAATCCTTACTTTAGGAAATTTGGAGCAAAAAGTAAATTTCAACTATTTAATCAGTAGGTAAGTGGAGAATTCTTTTTCCCCAAAAAATGAAACAGTTATGCATTGCAATAATATATTCTGGCTTACAAATAAGATAAGAATGAAGAATAAATTCTATTTACTTTTTTTTATTTCTATGGTATCATTCAATTCTTATTGTCAGGAGAGTAGTAGTTTGAAATCTCTAAATTATACATTTGAACTTAGTGAGGATAAGAATAAAATTAATGTCACTTTAATTTACCAAAATAGAAAACGAGAAGACTCTACTAAATTTAAGATACCCACAAACTTTAACAGAAATACATTGGACACTTTAGTGATAGCAAGGGACATTTCACTAAATTCTAAGGGTGAGTTGAAAAAGGAAGATTTTGAAACTTACTTCTATTCTGGAGGAAAAAATTCTATCGAGATCAGTTATACAATTCCTTATTTTTCAGAAAATAATCAATACTTAACTTGTAAGGATAATGATTACTTTTTACCAGTTGTGAACAATGACTTTTTTCATTTCTATGCAGATAAATCATTAATCCTTCCTAATTCTGAAAACGAAAACAATGAGTTATTTGAAGTAAATGTAGCTTGGCTCAACTTTCCTGAAGAGTGGAAAATAGCAAATGATTTTGGTATCCTAAAAAGGAATTTTGGTAAAAATGAACAGAAGTTAAAAGATATCACGATTGGTGATCTTGGACAGATTCTATTTTTCGGTGGAAATTATAGAAAGACAATTTTTAATGTTCAAGGAATTAACTTCCATACTTTTATACAGGGAAAATATAACTTTTCCGATAGTGAAGTAATTCTTCTTTTAAAGAGGGTTGCTGAGTCAAATATGGATTTGTGGAAAAAATTTTACCATGAGAGTGATTATGTGATAAGCCTTACTCAAAAAGGAAATGATTGTGGGAAGATAGGAGGAAGAAACATGTATAATTCATTTGCAATTTACATGTCTGGTAATTTTTCGAAAGAACAACTTCCATTGATTTTTACCAAGGCATTTACTCATGAATTTACACATACGTGGATAGGAGCTAACTTGATCAGTAATAATAAAGATTGGGAAAAAATGCGATGGTTTGTTGAAGGATTTTGTGAATATTATGCAATACTAATAAATGTTAAAGCTGGGATTCTTCCAAGTAGTAAATTTAAAGTGCTCATCAATGAAAATTATCTAAAATACAGGACATCTCCCTACGTGAATTCTTCTCTTGATTATTATGCTGAAAATTATATGTACAGCAATAGTTTGGAAAAAATCGCTTATACCAAAGGAGCTTCATTTGCCTTTTTTCTTGATGGTTACATAAGAAATAAGTCAAACTCCAAATACAACGCCACCGATCTTATGGTTGCTCTACTAAACTCTCAAAAGCAAATTAATGGCGAGTTGGATATAGAGTTATTGAGTAAAATAGCTCAAGATTCGATAGGTGTTGATATCTCTGAATTATTGGAAAAATTCATAAACCAAGGTGAGGTTTTTTTCTTAGAGTCTTCATTAATTGATACCTATTATACTAAAACCTTTCCTACTCTTGACTATGGTTTCGACTTTATAAAAAGTGCTAACCTAGAAATAATTTATGGAGTAAAGAAAAGTAGCAATGCATATATTAATGGGTTAAGAAATGGTCAAAAACTTATCTCAATAAAAGGTATATCAAATAAACCATCTGAGCCAATTAAATTAGAAGTAGAGAGTAATGAAAAAATAATAACAATAGAATATTTACCCAAGGGTGAAGATTTAAAACTAACTTTTATTAAAAATCTTTTGTCAATTGAGTAGAAGGAGAATTCTGTGGATTTTCCCATTGACTCAATGTATAATAATATCGATTGATTAAATGTGCTGGAACGCCTGTATTTGCTGGGTTTTTCATGATAATGGGCAAAAAAAAAGCCCAACATTACTGTTGAGCTTTGCGGTCTGGACGGGACTCGAACCCGCGACCCCCTGCGTGACAGGCAGGTATTCTAACCAACTGAACTACCAGACCATAAAATATTAAATAACCCATTTGTTATTTAGCGGTTGCAAATGTATAATTCCTTTTTTAATTATGCAATACCTTGTGTGTTTTTTTAAAAAAAAAATTCAAATCCTACCTTCTAATCGGTCATATTACTAATTTTGTGACCCTTGGTTAATTTTTATTGAAACAGAGCACCTGACTATTTAGCTATTTTGCTATGTTTTTAACCCAAAAAAAGAATAATTATGGTTTTTTTAGAATTTGAAAAACCGTTAGAAAGTCTCTACGAGCAACTCGATAACCTGAAAGAGGTTGGCGAAAAAGGAGACATTGACGTATCTGATAAGATTAAAGAGTTAGAGAATAAGATTAAAAGTGAGAGAAAAGGCATTTATAGTAATTTGACTGGTTGGCAAAAAGTTCAACTTTCACGCCATCCTGAACGTCCTTATTCGCTATTTTATATCCGTGAAATGTTTAAAAAATTTACGGAGCTCCATGGTGATAGATATTTTAAAGATGATAAAGCAATTGTAGGTGGCTTGGCTAATTTGGATGGACAAACAGTTGTTGTTATTGGACATCAGAAAGGGGTAAATACCAAAATGAGACAATATCGAAATTTTGGTATGGCTAATCCTGAAGGATATCGAAAAGCACTACGACTCATGAAGATGGCAGAACGCTTTGATTATCCTGTAATTTGCCTCATAGATACTCCAGGAGCGTTTCCTGGATTAGAAGCAGAGGAAAGAGGTCAAGCTGAAGCAATTGCTCGCAATTTATTTGAAATGGCTCGATTACGAGTGCCTATCGTTTGTGCCGTAATTGGAGAAGGTGCATCAGGTGGAGCAATTGGAATTGGTTTGGGCGATCGAGTATTTATGTTGGAAAATACATGGTATTCCGTGATCTCTCCTGAATCTTGTTCTTCAATTCTGTGGAGAAGTTGGGATTACAAAGAACAAGCAGCGGAAGCCCTTAAATTGACGGCCGATCATATGCTTGAGTTTAAGTTAATTGATGGCATTATAAAAGAACCTCTTGGAGGTGCACATAATTCTCCTGAAGAGATGGCAAAAACATTAAAGAAGCATTTGAAAAAAGAAGTGGCAGAATTAATGGAAATGACTCCCGAAAAGCGCATCAAATTACGCATAGAGAAATACAGTAGAATGGGAGAATACGATACAGTAAAGCAAAAAACAACTGCTAAAGCAAAATAGAATCTTTTATACACAACCTAAAATAAACGGAAACTACTTTTAATCATTTTATGACAATACATCTACAACTAATTGAATCATTCAATCGTTTTGTAAATGTATTGTTTTAAAAATGGGTACTAAATCCTAATTTCCTGTTAACTAAATTAAAGCACTATGAGTATTATTTCAAAAATTAGATCTTACTTTTTTGAAGCTCATTTAAACCAAAAACTCTCCGAAATAAAAATAAATAGAACCTCTGTCGAATTTGAGATTGCAGAATCTATAGGGATTTTGTTTGATGCAACAGATCCTTCAAGCCGAAATAAGGTGATGGCATATGCTCAAAATTTGATTAAAAATGGTAAAAAAGTAAATCTTTTAGGTTTTGTAAAAAACAAACAAAAAAATCTAAGCTTTTCTTTTAAATATTTCACATTGAATGAAATCAGCTGGAAGATGATTCCTGAAAGTGCTGAGATCAATCAGTTTATGAATAAAAAATTTGACATCCTGATTAATCTTTTTCTAGAAAAAAATAAATCACTCGAATATATTTCAGCTTTGTCAAAAGCAAATTTACGCGTTGGCCCATTTTCCGATAATCCTAATTGCTTCGATTTAATGATCGATATCCCTGATAATAAAGGCATCGATCATTTAATCAAACAAGTTGATTTTTTCTTAAATAGAATAAATAGTCCAGTTTATGAAACCGCAGTTTAGAGGTACAGGTGTTGCAGTTATTACTCCATTTTTATCCGATGGAAATGTTGATTTTGATGCTCTCGAGAAAATTTTAGAATATCAAATTGAAGGCGGTGTAGACTATATCGTTTCGCTTGGAACGACAGGTGAAGCTATTACGTTAAGTTCGGATGAATGCCTTTCTGTTTTAAATTTTACAAAAAAAATAGTGCAAGAACGAGTACCTATTGTCGCTGGACTTTTTGGAAGAAATGATACACGTGCTCTTGTCGAAAGAATTAAATCTTTTGACTTTGATGGTATTGCTGGAATTCTTTCAAGTAGCCCCGCTTACAACAAACCAACTCAAGAAGGAATTTTTCAACACTATATGGAAATTGCTAAAGTTTCTCCAGTTCCAATTATCATTTATAATGTGCCTGGACGAACATCATCTAATGTTGATGCTGAGACAATAGTTCGGTTAGCTAATGCTAGTGAAAAATTTGCCGCCGTCAAAGATGCTTCAGGTGATTTAGTTCAAGGAATGAAAACGATTAAAAACAAACCTGCTCATTTTTCAGTTCTTTCTGGCGATGATCCAACTTGTTTGCCTTTGCTTGCTTGCGGTGGTGATAGAGTTATCTCTGTGATTGCTAATGCTTTTCCACGAGAGTTTTCAACGATGGTAAATTCAGGTTTGGAGGGAGATTTAAAAACCGCAAATTTCATCAACGAAGCACTTTTAGATATTCATCAATGGTTATATTGCGAAGGAAATCCTGTAGGGATAAAAGGTGCAATGGAGTTACTAAATTTCTGCCAACGAGATCTTCGATTACCTTTAGTAAAACTTTCAGATGCTAATTTGGAAAACCTGAAATTAGAAATGGATCGAGCAAAAAAAATATTAAAAAAAACTTTAGTTGATGTGAGAAATGAGCTAGTCTAAATTTTTTCTCAAAAAAAATAAACCCGAATTTTCAAATTGAAGATTCGAGTTTATTTTTTCCAAAACAGTTTAATTAAATATTTTATCTCCCCATCGTCCGCTCATAAAGTGCTTTAAAAATCCCATCACCTCGATCTCGATCTCCTTCATGCGCTTCTAACTTTCCATCTTTTTCTTCTAATATAAATCTAAAAACAAACTCATCTTCTTTTGGTGTTTCGGTATCTGTAAATGTTCCAAAACGCAAATCATTGAGTTGTAATTTTCCATCCTTCCTTTTCAAAATAGAGTAGTAATTATTGGAAAACCATTTTAAAGTTTTGATTGATTTTTCATTTTCATATTGCTCAATCCACTCATGATTTTTTGGTAAAACTTTAAACTTGGGTATCAATGGATCCTTATCAAATTTAGAATAAGTGGCTTGATAATAAGCATCCTTTCCTTCAGCAGTCCCACTCCAGAGGAAATTACTAAACAAGGCTGGACTTGTCATATATCGTTGATATTCAATACCTTGTGCTTGCATTGATTGTTCAAAAACTTGATTTACTTGATGCTTATTGTAAACTGTCCACATCAAATAAACACAACTCCAACCGATCCCTAACCATAATAAAAGCTTCCTCCAAAAAGTATTTTTCAAAAATAATCTCGCTCCTATCAAACAAAGTAAAAATGGCAATGTATAAAATAAATCAGCTACCGCCACATTATTAAACCCTACTCGATAATCTGAAAATGGTTGGAAAAGTTGTGTCCCATAAGTGGTACAACAATCTAAAAGAGGATGGGTAAAAATAGACCAAAAGAAAACCCAAGCAAAGTCTTGCCAAGTGGCATCTACCTTATTTAATTCTCTTTTGAAAAATCTTTTATAAAAGAAAACACCTAACAATACTCCGACCAAACCCGTCCCTCCAAGAACTCCAAAATTTATATTTTCTCCCCCTAATGCATAAGCAACATAATTCACCGCAAATCCAACTAGAGCAAAAACTAGTAAACTTCCAATGAATGACACATACTTCCTATTCGGATTTTTGTAATGCCAATTCACAATCGCTGCCAACAAAAAAGGCATCGTACATGCAAAAAATATAGAGTGTGTAATATGTCGATGAAAAGCCAATGCCCACATCTCATCTACAAATCCTAGCTTCTCTAAAGTTGATCCAATGAGTACATCAAAGTCTGGAATCGTACCTCCGACTGCACCCCAAAACATCGCCTTGTTCCCTAGCTTTTTTCCCTTTGCAGCTTCGCCTGTCGCAGCTCCTAAAATAACTTGTGTAAGTGAATCCATTTATTTTTTAATAGTCTTAATGATGATTAGATTTGGGAATTGATTTTTTTAACAATGGTAAAACTTGGTTTTTGGCGAAAGGTTTAGATTAACCTGAAATAGTTAAAACTACTTTTCCAATTGTCTTTCCACTTTGAAATAAATGAATCGCATCCTTTATCTTTTCAAAAGGAAAAGTGTGTCCCACATGTGGTTTCCCTAAATCTAATTTTTCTAAATCGCCCAAAAGTTCATGCATTAATTCTGCTCGCTCATACAACCAAATCAAATTAAACCCCATCAATGATTTATTCATCTCTGGTAATTTTTGAGGATCAATTTTAGGTCGGGTCAGAAACTGATAAAGCAATTTAAAATAGTTCGGACGATTCCCAACAGAAGCATATCGTGCTGCTCCATAAACTATCGCTCGACCTTGTGTCGCTAAAATTTCAAATCCTTCTTGGAAGATTTTCCCTCCAATACATTCCATGATGATGTTCAATTCTTTCTCTTCCAAATTCTTTTTTAAATCATTCGCAAAACGATCACTTCGAACGATCACTCGATCATAACCTTCCTTTTTGCAAAAATCAATTTTCGAATCATTACCAATCGAACCTATCGTAAACGCATCATATTTCTTAGCTATTCGATTCGCCCATATCCCAACTCCTCCTGCTGCCGAATGAACCAAAACGTTACTCCCTTTCTTCAAATCTCCCAAATACAACAAACCATAATATGCTGTCAAAACTTGAACTAGGTAAGCTGCTCCTTCTTCAAACCTCCAATCTTCTGGCAAGGGAATTACATATCTTGAATCGATATTTAAATGAGTTGTGTATGCTCCGAAGCGAGTGACCCCCATTATTTTATCACCCACTTTTACATTCGTCACACCTCCTCCGACTTTCGCAACGATACCTGCATATTCTAAACCTGGAATAAACACGCCCTCAGGAGTTGCTCCATACAATCCCCAAATCGCAAAGATATCTGCGAAATTAAATCCGATGCTTTTGACTTGAATGGTAATTTCTCCAGCTGATGGATCGGGGAGTTCACTTTCGACGAGTTGGATGTTTTTTACGCTACCAGCTTTGAGTTGATATGATTTTCGTTTCATCTTTTGTTTTTTACCGCAAAGTTTAGATGGAGGTTGACGCTGAGTTTTTACTCTCTCGATTTCCCAGTATCTTCTATTCGAAAAGCTATACTTTGAATTCCTTCCAATGGATCTTTTCGCATAAATTGTTCGATGACAAAAGTATGTTTTCCAGTTTGATTAAAAAATGCACCTTCATGAATCGACATTCTAAAATCACATTCATCGCTATTGCAGTCGCCATTCCATCGTCCACCATGTCCAATTAATTCAACTGAAACTCGTTCAGTTACTCTTTGTCCATTTGGGAAAATCGAATGCAATCGAATATACATATTCTTAAAAGAGTACTCTGTCAAGTGCTCAATATCTAAATACAAATTGTAAAATTTATTCGTATCAGGAATATCAACTGTAAAGGAAAGTGAGTCTGCGTAAGTCCATTCATCATTAGCGATTTCTTTTTTCTCATCCAAAATGTAATTAGGCCCACATGAAAAAAGGAAAAGTGCAAATGCAAAGAAGAAGAAATATTTTTTCATAAAAGTTGATTCAAGTTTATTGAAATGATAAATCGTTTTCACCAAAAAGAAAACGAGCCAACGAATGTATAAATTACTTTCGTCAGCTCGTTATTTTTTCTATAAAAAATCTAAAACCTCAATTTCAGATTAATTAAAATAATCTTTCATTCTATCGAAAAATCCTTTTTCAGATTTTCCTGGTAGTGGATCGAAGTTTTTGCTTTCTCTCATTTTTTCTAATAATTGTTTATCATCATCAGAAAGTATTTTTGGAGTCCAAATGTTGACGTGAATCAATTGATCACCCACTCCATAAGTTTGCACCCCAGGTAATCCTTTGCCTCTCAATCTAAACATTTTCCCTGCTTGCGTTCCTGCTGGAATTTTTATTTTTGCATTTTTCCCCGTTTCAATAGTTGGTACTTCAATCGAAGTTCCCAAAGCTGCATCTGCAAAATTCAAATACAATTCATAAATTACATTCTGCCCATCTCGCTGCAAACTTTCATGTGGAATCTCTTCGATGCTCACTAGTAAATCTCCATTCGCTCCTCCTTTAGCTCCAGCATTTCCTTTTCCTCTCATTGACAATTGCATGCCTTCTCCAACTCCTGCTGGGATTTCGATTTCGATAGTTTCTTCTCCATTCGATTTTCCTGCTCCGTTACAAGTTCCACATTTAGCAGTGATCTGTTGACCTGAACCTGCACAAGTTGGACAAGCTACTGTCGTTTGCATTTGACCTAAAAAAGTACTCTTCACTTGACGCACATAACCTGACCCTCGACAAGTTCCACAAGTCGTAACTGAACGAGCATCTTTTGCTCCACTTCCGCTACAAGTTTTACAAGTAATTTGTTTTTTGACTTTGATTTTTTTAGTGACACCATTTGCGATATCTTCTAAAGTCAATTTCACTTTGATTCGAAGGTTACTACCTCTTTGACCTTGAGCACGTCGGCTCCCGCCTCCGCCACCAGCTCCTCCAAAAAAAGATTCAAAAGGGCTGCCACCATCTCCAAAAATATCTCCAAACTGAGAGAAAATATCTTCCATTGTCATACCGCCACGACCACCGCCACCGAAACCACCTTGTTGTCCCATTCCAGCATGACCGAATCTATCATATCGCGCTTTTTTATCTCCATCACTTAGTACCTCGTATGCCTCAGCTGCTTCTTTGAATTTATCCTCTGCTTCCTTATTATCTGGATTTCTATCCGGATGATATTTCATTGCAATCTTCCGATAAGCTTTTTTGATGGTCGTTTCATCTGCCGATTTCGACACACCTAAAACTTCATAATAATCTCTTTTTGCCATGTTTACCATTTTCTGCCTCCTATTTTAATTTTTCGAAAAAAATAATCAACAATGATTTGTGTTAAAAATTTCGAATCATTTTCGAATGAAAACAATTCACTTTTGTGGTTTAAATTATTTACCGACCACAACTTTAGCGTATCGCAAAATTGCATCTTTCAAATAATATCCTTTCTCAACTGTATCTATAACTTTCCCTTTCATCTCTTCAGTTGGTGCTGGAATTTCAGTAATTGCTTCGTGCAATTCTGGATCAAACTCTTCTCCATTTGATTCCATTGCTTTGATTCCTTTTTGCTGCAAAGTATTGAATAGTTTATTGTAAACCATCATTACTCCTTCACTAAAAGGTTCTGTACTATTTTCGTCTTCTGCATTTTTTTTCGCTCTGTCAAAATCGTCCAAAACTGGCAACAAAGCTGACAAGGTGTCCCTGTTGGCAGTTCCCATCATATTCAATTTTTCTTTGACAGTTCGTCGTTTGTAATTTTCAAACTCAGCAGCAAGTCGCAAATACTTATCTTTTAGTTCTGCGATTTGAGAATCTTTATCATTCTCTTCAGTTGATTCTTCTTGCAAACCCTCATTTTCTGTATCATTTCCAACTTTTTCCTCTCCATTTTCAAGGATTTGGTCTTCTACTGCTTCAACCTGATCTTTTTCAGAAGATTTTCCTTTATTGCTCATTATATCTCTAATTTTATTTATCATTTATTTTAAAGAATTAATACACGTTATTTTGGCATAGTAACATCAAAACCTCTGCCATTGGGGATTTTAGGCCATTTTGGCAGTTCGTAGTATGACTCTTGAGTCATTTTTTACTATAACTTTTCTCTTGGTATGTCGACTTGAAAAGTCGTTGAACGGAGAACGACTCGGTGAGCCGTCTTTCAGAGTGCAAAATTACGATTTTTTTAATATTTCTTTCCACTTTCCATTCTCTGCAATTTCTTTGATAATTTGATTTCTTTTGGTCAAAAGTTGAGTCATGTATTTTTCTAAAATCAATTGGTTAAATATTTTTCCAACCCAACCAAACGGTGACTCGAAATCAAAAACATCTTGCATTTCAGTTTCTCCATTCTTTTCTATAAAAATATGGTCATGAGTGAATTTCTTAAATGCCCCTTTGGCCATTTCATCTCGAAAAGAATTGGGATAATCGAAGCGTGTAATTTTCGCTGTTAATTTTTGTTGAATACCAAAATGAGTAGCTTCCCATGTGACCTCTTCTCCCAATTCGATAAGTCCTGATGTTCTCCCTGCTATGGCTTTTTCATTCGTTTGTCTCATCGACACTTGATGCAAATCAATGCTTCTTGAAAGATCAAAACAAATTTCTTTCGGTGCTTTTATTTTTGTTGAGATTTGAATAATGGGCATTTAATGAAAAATTATTTTTTGTTTTCAGAAACAACTTTCTCGTCATTTGGATACAACCATCTAATCAAAATTGGAATCAATAATAAATCTCCAACTAGCGCACTAACTAAAGTTACACTTATCAATAATCCAACTACCACACTTGGAGGATGGATAGAAAAAAGCAAAACCAAAAATCCAAAAAACAAAATGAAAGTCGTCAAACAAATTGCTTTTCCTGTTTCTAAAAATGTAATGTGCAATGATTCTTCAGTACTTAAACCTTTTCGTTTCGCTAATTTAAATTTACTTAAAAAGTGAATTGTATCGTCCACCGCAATTCCAAAAACAACTGCGAAAATTATCGAAATACCTGCTTCTAACTCTATTCCCAAAAATCCTAACAATGCTCCTGCAAGAAGCAATGGAACTAAATTCGGAATCAACGAGATCACCAACATCCTCCAATTTTGAAATAGAATTGCCATCAATAAACTCACCATCAAAACTGCTCCTCCCAAGCCTTGCAATAAACTCGTTCGCACATATTCTGAATTTTTATCCAAAATTAAACCTGTTCCTGTTTGTTTTACTTGAATAATAGTTGAGTCTACATTTCCTTCAATCCAATTATCCAAATCATCGGTAATTGCAGCAATTTTGTCACGTCCAACGTCCAACATATTTGTAGCAATCCGTGCCTTTTTATTATCTCTACTTGTAAAAACTTTCGTCGATGCCTGCGGAATTTTCTCAGCAGCTTTTTGATATTTTAAAAATTGTGCTTTCGTTTCTGGGATTTTATAGGCTTCTACTTTATTACCTTTGTACATTCGATTTAAACTTTTGTAAACTGAGGTGAGGGAAGTTGTTGATCGAAGTTCTGGAATAGTACTAATCTTTTTTTCGATTTTATCCATCTCTTGCAATACTTCAAAATCAGAAGCCAAATAATCTCCTTTAGTAAAAACGGCAAATTCCACAGGTCGGAATCCAGCGTAGTTGTTTTCAAAAAACAAAAAATCTTCCGTTAATTTTTTACGAAGAGGAAGGTTAGTTTCAATTTTGTAATCCGTCGTAATCATACTGATCCCCCACGCACATAACAATATACTTACAAATCCTCCAATTGCTATTTTTTGCCCATTATTTTTTGTAAAAAGATACGTCCGATTCATCAGCTTCCCCCAAAACGCTTCTCCTTTTCCTAATTTGATTAATTGCTTTTCATCATACAGCGAAAGCAAAGCAGTCGTAAAAAAGATAACCGTTATATACGCGACCATCACTCCCATTGCTGCATTCCAACCAAATTCTTTGATCGGAATTACTTTACTCGTAGATAGAGCAGCAAATCCAATTGCAGTTGTAACCGATGTCAAAAAAGTAGCCAATCCAATTTCCTTTATAGCAACTCGAAGTGCATCTTTTTTGGAAAAACCTTTTTTGAGTTCGTCAATATATTTTGACATAATGTGGACGACATCGGAAGTCCCTACGATCACCATCAAGACTGGATAAAGTGCGGCCATCGCATTCAAAGGTCGTCCAAGTGCGCCCAATAATCCAAAAAACAAAATCAATCCTGCCCCAATCGAAGTCAATGAAATCAATACTCCAGGCACTTTTCTAAAAATCCAAAGCATCACTAACGCCACTAAAAATGCAGAAATAATTGTCGAAACCACAATTTCTCTTTGCTGCATTTCTGCCATTTCTTTTTGAAAATTGGCAGCACCCAGGAAGTGATAGTTTTCAAAATTATACGATTGAACTAAACTATCGAGAGCTGGCATTAACTCCTTTGATTCGTCAACAGAAACTGTCGGCTGAGTTTTCAGAGAAACAACTAGCGATTTTCCATCTTTCGAAATTAATGAATTAACGAAGCGTTCATCTTCTAAAATTCTTTTTTTATCGCGCTCATAATAATCTGGCTGATCAATACGAATAGCTGGGGTGGAAGTGATTCCAAAAGGTGTTTTGAGAGGGTAGGAAACCTTGGTTAACGAAAAACTTTCTTCAATGTATTTTAAATCTCTCGCTTTCAAAGTCAAGTCATGAAAATCTTCTAAAAACTTTTTTTCAAAAACGCCATCCTCCCTTTCGACAGCAACCAAAAGAAAATTTACATCCGTTTCAAACTCTTTGATGAAGTCTTGAAAAAATGCTAAATCTTCATCTCCTTCAGGGAAAAACTGTTCAAGATAAAAAGTAAATCTGAGCTGTGTCGCAAAATAAAGACTTGCTAAAATAAGTCCTGAAAATATTAATAGTATCGTTCGTCGAGTAATCGTATTCATAAAAAAGAATTCACGTTCGTTTCAAAATTTGCTAAACCAGTTATCTAATAAAAAAAACAAAGAATAGTTTTTCCAAAACGCCTTTTTTATTTAAATAAGAATAATTATAAACTACATGGTGTAGTTTATAACATTAAAATTACAAAAGTAAAAAGTCTCCAACCTAATATTAAAATTTTCAATACTATTTTGTACCTTAACCACCTGATTATCAACGACAAACTAACATTATCATGATACTTAACATACTTTCTAATTTTACTGATTTATCTTTTTTGAGTCGGTTTTTAATTGTTGCCATCGTGAGTGGTTTCATGCCATTGACTGCGATGAGTTTTTTTTGGTTTATGCGCCAAAAGAAACAACAAGATTTTGAAAAAAACCTTCGAGAAATGGGGATTTCCTCCAGTCGACGAATACAAGACACTTATTCCTTTTCAAATTATTTTTTGCCAGTCTCTTTTGCCTTCTTGATTTGTTTCCTAGCAAGTGCATTTTTTGTTTTTACGGAGGACTTTGCTGCGAACCTTAAAGATAGCTTATTACTTACTGGAAATGATTATGGAAGTCCTGATAACTCTGTGATTATCAATCAAAGTTTAGTCGTTTTAGGTTTTGCCTTTTTCGGATCTTTCATTTGGTCGGCGCAACAAATTATTCGACGATTAATTGCCTATGATTTGTCTCCAAGCGTTTATTATAGTGCAGGAGTTCGAATTATTTTAGCTTGCTTGGTTGCTTTAGTTTTTTCTTTCTTATTAGGAAAAACGAGTGCCTTCCAACTAGATACTTCAATCGCTGTAATTGCATTTTTGACTGGAATGTTCCCTCAACGAATTTTGAGTTCGATGATTAATTTTTATAAAGACTGGTTGAATCCAGATGAACTCAATACCGACACTTTATCACTTTATAAAATTGAAGGAATGAGTTTAGGGCACAAAGAAAGATTAGAAGAAGTAGGAATTGACAATGCCCAAAATTTAGCGACAGCCAGCTTAACAAAATTGCTTATTGAAACGCCTTATGAAGCTCGTCAAATTTTAGATTGGATCGGACAAGCAAAATTAGTTTGCTATGCAAAAAATGATATTGACAAATTACGTAGCGTAGGAATCCGATCTATTTTTGATTTTAAAAAAGGAAATAAATCAAGAGTTGCGCTTCGTGAAATCTCTGATTCGATTGGAATAGTTTCCCCTCTTTTAGAAGTGATTGCAGAGCAAGTAGAATCAGATAAAGGCATTGATAACTTGTATAAATTTCATGTGAATGTAGATGATCCTAATCAAGATATTCCCTTCGAAGAATTGAATTCGGATGCAGACGAAGGTGCTGTTGGGTAGTTTTTTTTAAATATCCAATATTGAACCTTCGTTAAGGAAGGTTCAATATTGGATATTCAAAAAAATATAACTTCTTTCCTATTTTTCTCGTTTATAAGTCTGGAGCATTCTTTTTTTAAAAATGCAATATCAAAAAATGAGAAATTTTTCACTTTTAATTCTTGCCCTATTTTGGAGTGCAACTCTTTTTGCTCAAGCTCCTGCTATGAAAAAAAGTGAAAACATCGTTCCTAATCCCAGTTTTGAAAGATTTTCTAGCACTCCTATTGGTTGGTTTTATAAAGGAAAACATTTTACTGATGTCATGAAATATTGGAGTTCCGCGACAGGATCTTCACCTGATGTTTTTGGCACAAAGATTCGAGTTCCAGCACATTGGGCTTCCAAAGGTTTTGGTCTACAAAAACCAAGAACGGGAGAGTCGATGGTGGGCATCACAGTTTTTGGATGTGAAGATGGAAAACCGCATTGTCGAGAATATATTCAAATCCAACTGAGGGAGCCTCTTATTATTGGTCAAAATTATTCCGTTGAATTTTTCACTAGTCACCTCCCTCGTTCTATTCAAGTAAATAACCTTGGAATGTTTTTTTCCAAAAAAAAATATAATGAGATCTTGGATATTCCGATTGAAGTAACACCTCAGTTTTTTTCCAAAGAAATAATAAAAGTGGATCAAGGACATTGGAGAAAAGTGAATGGAGAATTTCAAGCGGATACGAATGCAGATTTTTTAATTATTGGAAATTTTTTCTCTGATAGTTTGACTACCACTAATATCGCAAGTCCTAATTCTTTAAAGTATGGTTACTATTATATTGATGATATTTTAGTCAAAAAAGAACCTCCATTTTTAGAAATTCCTGAAGAAAATAAAATCTCCACTTGGGAGCCAATCGAAGAAGGAAAAATCATTCGACTGAAAAATATATTTTTTGATATTGACGAGGCAGAGCTCCTGCCACATTCTCATATCGAATTACAAAAACTATTGCAGTTACTTCAAACCTATCCCAATATGATCATCGAAATAAGCGGCCATACCGACATCGATGGAAATGATGAATATAATTTACAATTATCTACCCGTCGTGCAAAAGCAGTCGTTGAATATTTAATTTCAGAGGGTATCTCTCCTCATCGTACACTTTATAATGGATACGGGCGTTCTAGGCCAATTGCAGAGAATAATACAGCCGAAGGGAAGCAATTAAATCGACGTGTTGAATTTTTAATTTTAAAAAAATAAAATTCTAAGCTATATTTGTACTAAATTAACTATTAATAAACCTAGAATTAACGAGTACTCTTCTTTATTTTCCAACAAATTTTTATTGGATTGAAAAGCGCATCTATGTTTTTCAAATAAAATTTTAATACTTTATAACTATGGCTGTAAATAAAATCAAAAGTCATTGGAATGAGCGTTGGATTAAGGTAAAAGCGAAAGCTCCTACCAAAAAATGTAACTATTATTTCTCTGATTATGGTCGACTGAAAAGTGTCGACAAAATGTCTGGAAACGAAAAATTGCTAAAAGGCTCTTTGATGAAGCAAGGATTTATGCAATTAAATTTAAAACTAGAAGATGGTGTTCGTCAAGGGTTCTATGTTCATCAATTAGTTGCGAATGCATTTGTCAAAAAAGATAAAAAGAAGCCTATGCTAATTCATATCGATGGCAACAAATTGAACAACTATTGGGAAAATTTGAAACGAGTTGACCGAAAAGGAATGACTGAACATCAAATTAGCCAAGGGGTTTACTTGCACGAAAATCGAAAAATGCCTTCTCACGCAAAAATGAACGAGACCAAAGTTCGGCTTCTTAAAAAGAGATTAAAAGAAGGTAAGACCAAACGAAAAGTTTTGGCAAAAAGTTTTGGCATCACAGAAACTCAAGTTAGACGAATTGAAAAAGGAGAGAATTGGGGGCATATTACAATTGATAAGAAATAAATATTAACTCAACTCTTTACTATATCCAACTCAAACAAATAAACATTATAGTCTCTTGATTATTATTTTTGTCGAAACACAAATAAAATATTAATATTGACCTGATGAATAAAATTCATCAGGTCAATTTATTTTAAATCTATGTTGAAATCTTTTTTTAGAAAAAACGAAATTGAAGCAGGATGTGATGAAGCAGGTAGAGGCTGTCTCGCGGGTCCTGTTTTTGCAGCTGCTGTAATTTTACCAAAGCGATTCAAACATCCGCTTTTGAATGATTCAAAGTTGATGACAGAAAAGCATCGTGAGTTGCTTCGACCAATCATCGAACAAAAAGCAATTGCTTGGGCCGTTGCACAAGTTGACCCATTGGAGATTGATGAAGTAAATATTTTAAATGCCTCTTTTTTAGCGATGCATCGATCAGTTGATCAATTAGAAACAACTCCAACTTTGCTTTTAATTGATGGAAATCGATTTAATGCATATCCAAATATTGCACATGAATGTATC
>CAJQQY010000347.1 GCA_905480595.1 uncultured Saprospiraceae bacterium
AGAAAGAAGGTTTTGGAGTTCAAGTAGCTTCTCTTTCTGATTACGATGGTGTTTTGAAAAAAGTAGCTGAATTGCAAGGAAGATGGTTTACTCAAATCTTAATTAGTACTGAAAAAGTAGATCGAGGAAATAATGTTTACAAAATTATTTTAGGACAATTCGAAACTCGTGACCAAGCGAATGCTTATAAAAAGACTTTAAAGAAGAATAAGAAGATTTCGGGATTTGTGGTGTCACTTGGAGAGGAGTAACCCCCAGCCCCTATAGTGTAGCCTTTTCAAATATGCCTTTGCCATTTGATAAAGTTAACCTCTAGCAAATTAAAAAAGGACTTTGAATTAAATTTCAAAGTCCTTTTTTAATTTCTTATGAGAGGTAGCTGATTGCAATTATTATTTTTCCTTTTCGAAAAACATAGAAGAAAGACTCTAATCGAGATGGTGTAGGTTAGTTACATTATTCTAAAAAAATACTTCCTCAATTCATCAGCAACATCTTGCCCTTCCTCTTTTTGATGGTAAAGTATTTGAGTTTGATGGTAAAACGGGTTTCTTTCTTCTAATTTTTTTTTAATAAAAATCTTTAGGCCTTCTCTTGAGAAACCTTTTAGGAGAGGTCGTTTTTGCATTTCATCTAACAACCGATTAGTTAGAATTTCAACCGATGTATCTAAAAAAACGGTAATCCCATTTTCGTTCATCCATTCCATATTATCAAAAAAGCAAGGCGTTCCACCACCTGTAGAAATGATTGTCATATTCTTCTCCCCCATTTCATGAAGACATTCTTTTTCTACTTTTCGAAAATATGGTTCGCCTTCTTGCTCAAAAATTTCTCGAATCGTTCGGCCTTCTTGCTCTTCAATATAATCATCCAAATCAATAAATGACATTCCAAATTTTTCAGCCAGTCGCTTGCCTGAAAAACTTTTTCCACTTCCCATAAATCCTAATAGAAATATTCGCATTTGATTATTATTGTGATCAAAGTGAAACCAACTTCTAAACGAAGGTAATCCGAAATAGTTTTTTTCCAAAAATCAGTTTTCTAAATTTTATTAAAAAAAAAGAAAGCTTAAAATTCAAATACTATTTTCCGCTTTTATTGGGTAAAAAATATAATTTTGCAGTCTTAAAGATTTTGAAAAAACTAAATATTGATTGATATGAAGAATTGGATATTTTTAGCGATAATAGCTGCTTCGCTTTTCGCTTGTAACGAACCAGCTACCACAGATAATTCAGCGGTTAAAGAAATGGAAAATGATGATATTGCTAATATCATTCGAAATCCAGTTTCGGCAGTTCAAGAAGTTGATCCTGATTTTGTACCAAAACTAACTTTCAAAAAAGTGCTCCATGATTTTGGAGAAATGAAAGAAGGTGATAAAAAGGAGTACACTTTCGAATTTACGAATACGGGTGAAGTGCCATTATTAATTTCAGATGCTCGTTCAACATGCGGTTGTACTGTTCCAAAATTCACCAAAGACTATGTCAAGCCAGGGAAAAGTGGAAAAATCCATATTGCTTTCGACTCACATAATTTAGTTGGAGCACAAACAAAACCGATTACCATTATCGCCAATACTTACCCGAGAGAAACGGTGATTCACATTAAGGGTTTTGTCAATGGAAATAAAAATGGTCACGAAGGACACAATCATTAATTTTTGAATTTATAATTTAACAAAATAGAAAAAACGAATACTATGATTTTAGATATGATATTATTACAAGCCGCAGGGAATTCACTTATTCAATCATTGCCATTATTTGTAATGATATTGGTGATTTGGTTTTTCTTTATTCGCCCTCAATCTAAAAAGGCGAAGGAAGAACAAACGTTTAATACTGAACTAGAAAAAGGGATGGAAGTCGTTACCAAAAGTGGTATGATTGGAAAAATCAATAAAATTGATGATAAAGAAATTCAACTACAGGTAGATACCAAAACTTTTATTCGAATTACTCGAGGCGCTGTTTCGAAAGAGCTGACTGATGCGTTTCATGCACCAGCTGAAGAGAAGAAATAGTTATTTGAAAAAATCACGAAGGTAAAGGTAGAGACAAGGCTTAATGCCTTGTCTCTACAGTCATGTTATGCTAAAGCCAACTCCTGGTTTTTTCTCAAATACATCAACCCCATCGTGGCGATTCCAGCCAATCCTCCCATAAAATTCCACAACACCGCATAGCCATATTCTTCGGCAATTTTAAAACCGATTAATGGTGCAATAATTAACCCTACAGAAAAAGCCATCGAAAAAAGTCCCATATATTGTCCACGGTTATTTGGATTACTTCGCCCTAAAGCTAAAGAACTCGACAATGGAAAATTGATAATTTCTCCTATGGAAAATATTATCATACTCACAATCGCAGCATAAATATTGAATCCCATAATATTAAAAATAACCAAAGACATTCCGATCAAAACAACACCCCAAATGATATATCCCATCTGATCTCTTTTTTTTGCTAGAATATAAATCAATGGCATTTCAATTAATCCAATTAAGATTCCATTGAAACTCATCAAGCCTCCAAACCCTTCTTCACTCATCATTAGTTCCTCTTTGCAAAAAAGTGGAAACGTATGGAACAATTGAATGAATACCATTGCATTCAAAAACCAACAAAATACAAACAACAAATACCAATTATCTTTGTAGGCCGAATGTTTGATGATTTTTGGAGCATCGTCTTTTGGTTTTTCTTCGACTTCTTTTTTATCTTTCATTAAAACAATGAATAGAATAGCCGCAACAATACAGGTTCCTCCATCCACAAAAAACAAAACTCCGTAACCAAAAAAACCCGCTAAAAATCCTGCGAAGGCTACTCCAAATCCAAATCCAAAATTAATAGCTAATCGATATAATGACATAGATCGAGTTCGTAATTCTTCTCCGCCATAGGCTGTGATAGAAGCCATCCCCGCAGGCCGAAATGCATCACCAACTACACTCGTCAAAAACCCCATTAAACAAAACATCCAAAATGTTTTCACATAATACAGCCCAAAAAATAAAAACCCAACTAAAATTAATGACCAAAACATCACTCGATAATATCCAATTCTATCTGTCAACCATCCACCAATAAATGCTCCAACCACAGAACCTAATCCATGGAAAGCCATAATAAAACCAACTTCTATTTTGGAAAATTCTAAGATTGTCGCCAAATAAATGGAAAGAAAAAGAAAGACCATCGACCCTGATCGATTAATAAATGTGATAAAAGATAACACCCAAATATCCCGAGTCAATCCTTCAAAAGAATTAAGGTAAAGTCTAAATATCGACTTGAGTGAAAATCTTTCCATGGGATTCGAGTTGTTTGATTTTTATGAAAAGCAATACTGCGTTTTTTTTGATATGGGTTCAAACACACTCTATTTGAAATTAGTTCATTGGTTTCAAATTAATTTAGAGGTGTTAGAGCTTCAAGTTCTAACACCTCTTTTATTTTAGAAAAACTTAATCTTTCCGATAATCCTGATATCCAATTTTCTCTAATTTCGTATATTTTTTTGCCACCTCTTTCGAGAGTTTCTTTTTGTAGGCAGTCATCTTTCTTTGAATTGCTTTGTCGCTTGAACCTAAAATTTGGGCAGCTAAAATCCCTGCATTTTTTGCTCCATTCAATGCAACAGTTGCCACAGGTACCCCACTTGGCATTTGCAAAATGGATAAAACAGAATCCCATCCATCAATTGAATTCGATGATTTGATTGGCACCCCAATGATTGGCAATGGTGAAAGTGAAGCAACCATTCCTGGCAAATGTGCTGCACCGCCCGCACCTGCGATAATTACTTTGATCCCTCGACCATGTGCTTTTTTGGAAAATTCAAATAAGCGATCTGGTGTTCGGTGAGCGGAAACAATGGTTAGTTCGAAAGCGATCCCCATTTCTGTGAGGAAGTCAGCGGCTTGGCGCATGATGGGTAGATCGGAATCGGATCCCATGATTATGGCGATTTGTGGTTTTGTCATTTTGATTTATTATTTTTAGATAATCTACATTCAAAGATCTTACGAATCTCTCGTCCAATACTTTTAAATTCTTCCGCACTAAATTCATCTGTTTTCGCATTGTTACACCAGTAACAACTTAACACACAATTATTTGCTGAGTACTGGAAGTTAGGTTTTAATCGATCAATATTTAGTGTCCACCCTTCGCCATTCTTCTTTCTTAATTTTCCTTTTTCTCTCAATTCATGTATTTCATCAATAGAAATTTCACAATGATAACATTGCGTACTCGTCATTAGTTTTTCAAATTCAACCATTGGCATCAGAGTAGGAAAAGTTTCTTCAATGTAATTTCTTTCGTATTCTTCAATATAAATTCTCTCTCCGTATTCAAATTTATTGATAATCGAATCAATCTCTGTAACTTTTAAAATCCCCATCTTTTCTTCCGCTTCTTTTTGCCAATAATCATTAGAATATTGTTTTACATTTTCATCAGTCAAAATGAATTTTTTAAAATCATCTTCATCAATTTCTAATTCTTTCCTTTTAATAATCTTATCCAACAAATAAACATTCCACTTCGCTTTAAAACTTTTTTTTGCAAGCTTATTGTACTTTTCTACCATATTTCCAATTTGATTTTTAAGTTTTAATCTTCAAAGTCCTCATCACATATCTCCCACCCTCTTTCGCCTTCTCAATATCCTTATTCAAAATTGTCGCATGCCCCATCTTCCGAAAAGGCTTCGTCATTTTTTTTCCATACAAATGAAATTTTGCACCTTCAACAGCCATGCACTTATCCATATTTTCATAAACTGCATGACCAGTATATCCATCTTCTCCTAACAAATTCACCATTACACTTGGCATTTTTACATCTGTATTTCCAAGTGGTAAATTCATAATACCTCTCAAGTGCTGTTGAAATTGCGAAGTCACACAAGCATCAATCGTGTGGTGTCCGCTGTTATGGGGACGAGGCGCAACTTCATTGATCAAAATCTGATTGTCCTGAGTCAAGAACATTTCTACCGCCAACAATCCACAAACATCAAATGCTTCAATCGTGGCAATGGCAACTTTGTCCGCTAATTCAACAATCTCTTGCGATACTTCCGCAGGGCAAACTAAAAACTCCACCATGTTTGTATCAGGGTTAAATTCCATTTCCACGACTGGAAAAGTTTTCACTTCACCTGATTCGTTTCGAGCGACAACCACACTTAATTCTTTTTGGAAATTCACCAATGGTTCAACGATAGATTTAACTGGCAAAATTTTATCCCAATCAGACTCATCTTTAATCACAGCAACTCCTCTCCCATCATAACCTCCTTGCCGTGCTTTTTGCACAAATGGAAATTGTAATTCTCCATTACCAATCGCCAATTGAATATCTTGTTCATTTTCAAAAAATTTAAAAGACGAAGTTGGCAAATCATGATCTACATAAAATTGTTTTTGCAAACCTTTGTCTTTGATTATTTGCAAAGCTTGTGGCCGAGGGTGAATTTTTTTCCCTTCCGCTTGCAATTGTAACAATGCTTTTACATTGACACTTTCGATCTCTACCGTGATGACATCTTTGTCTCTACCAAAAGCTAGAACATCATCGTAATTTTTAAAATCACCTTCGACGAAATTATTGCAAACTCTTCCTGTTGGAAAATCTTTGGAAGCATCTAGTGCCCACATTTCCACATCCCAATTATGAGCTGCAAGAGTTAGCATCTTCCCTAATTGACCTCCGCCAAGAATTCCTACTTTGTAATCTGAATTGATAATTTGTTTTGACACGTTGAGATTTTTTTTATTAAAAAAATTGCGAAAAGTCGCTGTGTATATTATTTGAAAAAGTTAAGCGCGGAGACGCAGAGTTTTAATTTTTTCTACAAATAACTTTATACATCTCTGCGTCTCTGCGTTCAATCTTTAGCACGTGCGAAATTAAAATTTATCCAATCAACAAAAGAGTTTTTTCCAATAAAAAAATCCCCTCTCTTCGAAAAGAAAGGGGATTTAATATTTTTTGAAAACCCAATAAATAATTCTCTCTTTTGAAAGAAAAAATTTCCTGTGAAAAGAAACGCCATTTAAACGTTCCCTTTTATGGGACAGGGGTTATATCGCATCTATAATCGCGTTCAAAGTAGCACTTGGCCTCATAGATTCTGTAGCTTTTGATGGGTTAGGATAATAGTAACCTTCGATGTCCATAGCCACTCCTTGTACGCCATTTAACTCCTCCACAATTTTTGCTTCGTTACTCATCAAGGCTTCTGCAATAGGAGCAAATTTAGCTTGTAATTCAGCATCAGCTGTTTGATTTGCTAATTCTTTTGCCCAATACATCGCTAGGTAAAAATGACTACCTCTGTTGTCTAATTCATTTACTTTTCTTGATGGAGATTTTCCATTCTGAAGCAAAGAAACAGTTGCGCTATCTAATGCGTCTGCTATGATTTGTGCTTTAGCATTATTATTCGCTTTGGCTTCGTGTTCCAAAGAAACAGCTAACGCCAAGAACTCACCTAAAGAATCCCATCTTAAGTGATTCTCTTGGTTGAATTGTTGAACATGCTTAGGAGCAGAACCACCAGCACCAGTCTCAAATAAACAGCCACCATTCATCAAAGGAACAATAGACAACATCTTTGCACTAGTTCCTAATTCTAGAATTGGAAAAAGATCTGTATTATAATCTCTCAAAACATTTCCTGTAACAGAGATAGTATCTTGTCCATCTTTCATTCGCTGGATAGAAACTTTAGTAGCTTCTACAGGTGAAAGAATTCTGATGTCTAAACCAGTTGTATCATGATTTGGCAAGTAAGCGTTTACTTTTTGAATTAACTGTGCATCATGTGCTCTGTTTTTATCCAACCAAAAGATCGTAGGAACGCCTGTTGCTCTCGCTCTGCTAACAGCCAACTTAACCCAATCCTGAATAGGTAAATCTTTTACTTGACACATTCTCCAAATGTCACCTTCTTCTACTTCATGCTCGATCAATACTGAACCTTCATCATCTATCACTTGCACTTTTCCAGCCGAAGGAATCTCGAAGGTCTTGTCATGCGAACCATATTCTTCTGCTTTTTGAGCCATCAAACCAACATTAGGAACTGTACCCATCGTCGTAGGATCAAAAGCACCATTTTCTTTACAAAAGTCGATCGTCGCCTGATAGATACCTGCGTAAGAACTATCTGGAATAACCGCTTTGGTATCTTGCTGGTTACCAGCCTTGTTCCACATCTGACCAGAAGTTCTAATCATAGCAGGCATTGAAGCATCAATAATTACATCACTTGGTACATGTAGATTCGTAATTCCGTTGTCAGAATTAACCATCGCTAAGTCTGGGCCTTCAGTAAAACACTTTTCTATTTCAGCCTCTACTCCTGCCTTTACATCAGGCGCAAGGTTATCTAAGTTGCTCAATAAATTACCAAAACCATTGTTTACATTAACTCCAGCTTCGTCCAATTCTTTTCCAAATTTTTCAAAGACAGATTTGAAAAATACTTTCACAGCATGGCCAAAAATAATAGGATCAGAAACCTTCATCATCGTTGCCTTCATGTGTAGAGAAAATAATACACCTTTAGCTTTTGCATCTGCTATTTGTGCTTCAAGGAAAGTAGTCAATGCTTTTTTGCTCATAAATGTTCCATCTATAATCTCTCCTTTAAGAACAGGTACAGCTTCTTTTAAGACTGTTATTCCATTAGCACCTACTAATTGTATTTTGACATTCCCAGCTTGAGCGATGGTAACAGACTTTTCGTTGGATGCGAAGTCTCCTGATTCCATCGTAGAAACATGAGAAGCGGAGTCTGCCGACCATTTCCCCATAGAATGTGGATTTTGTCTAGCATAAGCCTTTACAGGTTTAGGAGCTCTTCTGTCTGAATTACCTTCTCTTAAAACAGGATTTACAGCACTCCCTTTTATTTTGTCGTAAGTTGCTTTTATATTTTTTTCTTCGTCGTTACTAGGATCGTCAGGATAATTAGGTACAGCAAATCCATCTTCTTGCAACTCTTCAATAGTCTTTTTAAGTTGAGGAATAGAAGCAGAAATATTTGGCAATTTAATAATGTTAGCCTCTGGCTTCTTAACCAATTCACCCAATTCAGCCAATGCATCAGCTACCTGTTGTTCTGGGTTTAAGTAAGTAGGAAAGTTGGCGAGGATTCTACCTGCAAGAGAAATATCCTTTGTTTCCATTTCGATTCCACATTGCTTAGCAAATGCTTGAACAATAGGAAGAAGAGATCTTGTAGCCAAAGCAGGTGCTTCATCAGTATGCGTATAATAAATCTTAGACGACATATTTTATTTATTTTTTTTAAAACTTATTTATTAAAACCAAAACATTGATCATAGCTACATCTAATATTTTACTGATGTTGTCCAAATATCTAGTTTGATACCATCTCACTCGATAAAAGGAATTACTTGATTGTTTGGCACATTCAACTTGTCATTTTTAAGCGTAATTTTAGATCAGCTCATTGACTATAATTTGTATACTTTTTTGAAAAAAACACCCATCGTATTTTTCCAAAAAAAATTAAGTTAAATGATTTGATAAAATTTTATATTCGAAAAAACTAAAAAAAGTACACTTACAATTTCCAGTTTTGTTTTTTAGACAGCCAATTAAATCCATTTCCAATTTCTATTTTTCCAAAAAAAGACAAAAATCGAATATGAATTGTTAATTTGCACCTTCAAAAAAATGAACTCATTTGCTCAAAAACGGTGCAAAAGTAATCATTTATTTACTTTTTTGTGAGAAAATTTTCAAATCTGTTCAGACACTATAAAAATTATTAAACATGTATAAACTATTGATTTTGCTTTCTAGTTTTTTTCTACTAACTGGCCAAACATGCAAGCAAAAAAATGGAGAACAAAATGCTGATTGTAAGGTCATGGGAACGATCAAAGATTTCCAAGGTTTAGATGGTTGTGGTTATATGATTGTATTGGAAAATGGGGAAAAATTACAACCAGTAAAATACGCCAGCGAAAACCTTGAAATAAAAGATGGGCAAAAAATAAAATTCAGTTACCAAGAAGTAACCAATCAGGTTGGTATTTGTATGGCTGGAAAAATGGTGGAAATTAACTGCATCGAATTTTTGGATGACGATTCAACTATCCCACCTGGAACTGGCGGTATTAAACCAGAACGAATTAAATGTGTAGAAACATTGAGTCCTTACGATGCTGAATGGATGGTCATATCCATGGAAAAAACGAATGCCTACCAGGTGGTTCGTTATGTTTACAGAACGGATGGATTTGCTTATTACTTCCTCGGCCCAACTAAAAATATGCTATTTGATTGTCAAGGAACTTTATTGTGTGAGTCGAATTCAAGAGAAACAAAGTGTGATGATAAGACGAAACAATATTCAGATGAGTTAGTTATTTGGGAAAAAGATTAAGTAATCGTCAACTACGCGAAAACTCGCTCAATCCGGGTCATCCGTGTTCCATCTCTCACCTAGAATTTCAAAAAAGATTTAACCGAAAATTTAAATGTCAAATCCAAACCTCGACCCTTCTGACGAAAATTATACATCGGAAGAACAACAATATGAAAAAGCCTTGCGTCCCAAGATGCTTGGCGACTTCAGCGGTCAACCTAAGATTGTCGATAATTTAAAGATATTCATTGCTGCGGCAAAGTTGCGTGAAGAAGCATTGGATCATGTTTTATTACATGGTCCTCCTGGGTTAGGAAAAACAACTTTATCTCACATCGTTTCTAATGAATTGGAAGCAAATCTAAAAATGACCTCAGGACCAGTTTTGGAAAAGCCTGGAGACCTTGCCGGATTGCTCACTAACTTGGAAGAAGGTGATGTACTATTTATTGATGAAATTCATAGATTGAATACTGTGGTGGAAGAATATTTATATTCTGCGATGGAAGATTATCGAATCGATATCATGATTGATTCGGGACCAAATGCACGAAGTATTCAATTGTCACTTAATCCATTTACCCTTGTTGGAGCCACTACCCGAATGGGTTTGTTGACTGCTCCGATGCGAGCAAGATTTGGAATTACTTGTCACCTTGATTATTATACGGTAGAAGTTTTGGAAGGCATAGTCAAACGAAGTTCGAGTATTTTAGGAGTGCCGATTACGGATGGAGGAGCGCATGAGATTGCTCGAAGAAGTCGAGGTACTCCACGAATTGCAAATGCTTTGCTTCGGCGAATTCGAGATTTTGCTCAGATCAAAGGCAACGGAACTATCGACGTAGAAATTTCAAAAATTGGATTGACTGCCTTGAATGTTGACGAAAGTGGTTTGGATGAAATGGATAATAAAATTTTGCAAACCATCATTCACAAATTTAAAGGTGGCCCAGTTGGTCTAACTACGATTGGAACGGCTGTTGGCGAAGAAGCAGGAACAATCGAAGAAGTTCACGAACCATTTTTAATCATGGAAGGCTATATTCAAAGAACGCCTCGTGGAAGAGTCGTTACCGAAAAAGCTTATATTCATTTAGGTATTGTTCCACCTTCAAAATCTGGAACTTTGTTTTAAAAAGAAATCCCTTCTAGAAAATTCTAGAAGGGATTTTTTTTAGTTCTCCCTATTCATCATTTTTTGCTTTTCATATTTCTTCCTTTTGAATTCCAAAACCCTTCCCTTCGTATCAATCAAAAACAAAAGCTTATTATATAGTTCAAACTTATGCACATCATGGTAACTTAGCGTTTTACTAACATTCTTATCATCACAACATTTTTTCGTACAACTTAAAGTTGGGGCAAAAATCAATCTTCCTCGATCTGTAGCTTTATATCTCATTTCACAAATATTCGCAGTTCGATTAAAACGCATTCTACCCTTTGCTAGAAATTCTACCCAAAGTTCTTGTTTAGGTAAAAAAGTAATTTCAAAAGTTTCTGTATCTCGGATATTAACTAACTCCCAACCTCCGGTAAATTTTTTGAAATCAGATTTTGTTAATCTTTGTCTTTTGTGTTTATACTCAATACCAAATTGTTCGGCATAATATTCAATGGTTGGCAATCCAATATGCGCTCTCCGCTTATTTACATTTTCTCCATCTACGACTGGATCAAAAACTGATTTCCCCATTTTTTGATCATATTCGTATTGGGTTCCATAAATTTGTGGACGCCCTTTTTCCACTTCAATTTTATCAATCATTCTCACATAATATTCAAATCCAATTTCTTCATTTTCATAGGCTTTCTTTACCATTGGAAAATAAATTTCTTTTTCTTTTAAACTTGTTATTTTAATCAAAAAATCAAGAAATCGATTAGACATTTGACGGCCAACATTCTTTATTGTGGGAATTCCTTTTTCCTTAATAATTACTTCTAGATTTTCTGCAAATTTCCTTTCTCGAGCTAAAGCCTCTTTTAGACCTTCTGGCGAAAATTTATCTTCTTCAAACCTTAAAGCATTATACTCTTTATCCAATCGCAGAATTTCTGCTCGTAAATTCTTATCAATATCTTTCTGCTGAATTTTAAATTCCTTATTTACTTTCTTCCAATACCTTTTTTTCTTTTTTAAATTTATATAATCTCCTTTACGGACATCCAATAAACTCTGGGTAATTTCCCAATCCAACTGTATTGCTTGAATCAAATTGTCCTGCGCCTCTTTCTTCTTTAAATTAAAATCGTGGCATAGACCTTCAAAATATTTTGCTAGAACATCATGTTTTGCTATACCTCCAATAGGCTTAAACATTTCTGCTTTATCATAACATTCCACACAAACAGTATATTTTTTCTCAAGTAATGCGTCAAATGCTAGATCCGTCCAATATTGATATGTCGAATCATTATTGATTTGGTCTTGCTGCGCAAAACTATTTTTTTGAAAAAAGAACAAACTAATCATTATCAAAAACCAATTTCTCATGCTGTATTTTTTTACAAAAATAACCAAAAAAACAAAAAACGATGTTAACGCAGTTTGCATTAACATCGTTTTTTAATATTTCGATTTTAGACTAAAAATTTATGTTATTGTATAACATATTTTTTAAACCACAGAAGATTGCTTCTCTACCACCTGTGCTCGCACCAAATCTGACATCCCAATAATCCAATCAGGATGGTCATTCAAGCTTTCTACCAAATCAATATGCTCTCCACCCAATTCTTCAAATTCCTCTTGGTATTCTGTCAAAATCTCAATCGTCGTTTCTAAACAATCTGAAACAAATGCTGGACAAAAAACCAACAATCGTTTATCTCCTGCTTCTGCCCTAACTTTTAATATATCGCTAGTATAAGGTTGAATCCAAGGATCTCTTCCCAGTCGACTTTGAAAACAAATGGTGTATTGATCTCTCGACAAATTCAACTTCTCGGCCAATGCATAAGTAGTGTCATGACATTGCGCTGAGTAGCAAAACTGGTTTTTCTCAGACAGTACTGCACAACAATTTTCTACTTTCAAACAATGATTACAAGTATCTGCTTTTTTCATTTGTCGCTGAGGCAAACCATGATAACTAAACAATACGTGATCATAACTATCTAAATCATACTTCTTAGAATTTTTCACAAAAACATCAATCATTGGTTCATAATCATGAAATGAGTTGACAATTTTCAAAGAAGGAATAGCTTGTTTTTTCGAAAGCAATCTCATCACTTCTTCATAAACTGAACCAGTCGAAGCCGAAGCATAATGTGGAAAAAGTGGAATAACAATCATCTCTCGAATTTGGTGAGACATCAATTTATCAATTGCAGATTCAATCGATGGATTTTGATATCGCATGGCTAATTCTACGATGTAATCATCGCCCAAATTCTTTTGTACACCTTCCGCTAATCGCTCGCCATAATATTTTAGAGGGGAACCATTTTCTGTCCACAGTTCCTTGTACAACTTTGCAGAACTATTAGATCGAAAAGGTGCTATAATACCTCTTACCAATAATTGCCGTGGTAGCCATGGAATATCAATCACCCGGCCATCGGTCAAAAATTGTTGTAAATATTTCCAAACTGAACCATAGGAAGGATCATTGGGTGTTCCTAAATTAATGAGAAGGACTCCTATCTTAGAGTTTAAATTAACTGGCATTCATCTATTTTTTTCAAAAAAAAAACAAAAGTACAACAGAGAAAAGTAAGACATGTTTATTGTAGGGTAAAAAATATGTCATTTTTAATTAAAAAATTTAGAACAACAATTGATTTTAAAATTTATTTTAAAAAATTGGGATACCATTCTCGTAAACTTACCTTTGCTTTTTTTCAAAAAAATTACTTATGAAAAAACCATTAATTCTAGTTACCAATGATGATGGCATCACCGCCAAAGGCATCAAAGCATTAGTTGAAGTTGCCAAAAAATTAGGAGAAGTCATTGTTGTTGCTCCTGACTCTCCTCAAAGTGGAATGGGACATGCGATCACTATTCACGATCCTTTGCGGCTAAAAAAAGTAGACATTTTTGAAGGTGTTGATGCTTATGAATGCTCAGGGACTCCTGTAGATTGTGTAAAATTGGGAAAATATGTAGTGCTCAAAAATCGAACTCCAGACCTTTGTGTTTCTGGAATTAATCATGGGTCGAATGTAGCAATCAATATTTTATATTCAGGAACAATGTCAGCTGCAATGGAAGCATCTTTAGAAGGAGTAGATAGTATTGGTTTCAGCTTATTGGATTTTAATGCGGATGCAGATTTTGAACCAGCTAAGGTTTGGGTTGAAAAATTGATGCGTTCTGTTTTAGAAAATGGGCTTAAAGGAGGAAAACTTTTAAATGTAAATATTCCAAAATTACCATTGGAAGAAATCAAAGGAATGAAAGTTTGTTACCAATCTGATTCTCGATGGGTGGAAGAATTTCAAGAAAATACTGACCCGATGGGAAACAAATATTACTGGATTACTGGTTCATTCGTAACCAATGACTTAACTGACGAATCTGACGTAAGAGCTTTGGAAAGTGGTTATATTTCGATTGTTCCTTCCATGCATGATTTGACTGATTATCAAGCGGCGAGAGATTCGAAGTGGATGGAAGAGTAAATAGATTATGTTATTAATGACTGATGCTACTCATATTATTTAGAATCCCATTCCCCTACTTTTTTCTTTGATGAAAAAAGTAGGGAAGTAATGATTTAAGTAATGTTCCAAACCAAAATTATGGTTCAGTACTTATAATTTATTATCAAAAAAATGCCAACAAGAAATAGAGGAAAACACCCTAGCGACGATAAATTATTTGCAAAAAAATGGCATCCCATTTTTACGGAAGCCATTGACGATTATTCTTTTTTATTGTCGAGAGGTTATGCGATGAATTCTATTTTAAAGATTGTTGGCTTTCGATACAAATTAAATAAACGCCAACAAATGGCCATCATTCGAGTAGCTGCCGCGGAACACGCTATTCAACTTCGAAAAAGTAAAGAACTCCAAGCTTTACATTTAGTAAATAATACAGTTTCTATCGACGGATTTAATTTGTTGATACTTTTGGAAAGTGCACTTTCAGGGGCATTTATTTTAAAAGGAAGAGACGGAACCTATCGCGATATTTCAAGTGTTCATGGTACCTACAAACGAGTTTACCAAACTGAATCAGCTATGATTTTGATAGGAAATACTTTGAAAAAATTAGCAGTTGGAACAGTATTTTGGTATTTGGATTCACCCATTTCAAATAGTGGTCGAGTAAAAACTATGCTTTTGGAGATTAGTGAAAAACATCAATTCAACTGGACGGTAGAATTAGTCAACAATCCTGACAAAGTTTTGGTTAGAGATTGTAAGATTGTCGTTTCATCTGATGGCTGGGTTATAGATCATGCCAAAAACTGGTTTAATCTTGGGAGCTATTTAATCCAAAATGAATTAGAAAACTTGAACATTCTGGAGTTTTAAACTGACAAGAAGCCGCTGAACCGTTAATCTCACGTTAAAATTCTTCTATTTTCAGACAACCAAGCTCAATTCTTTTTGTCGTTTTACGAAGTAGAATTACCTTTAGGCGCTGGAAAAGAATCTAACTCATTCTACCCTTTTTTTTAATCATATAGTTAAAAAACGTACGCGTTAATTTTTGACAAAAACTTTAATTATGAAAAACTTTTTGATTTTTACTCTTTTGATTTTCTCATCTTCCATTTTTGCTCAAACCAAAATGATTGAGAAAGTAGAAAAGAAAGGAGATGAACTTGTCATCCCTTACGAAAAACATGTCCTTTCAAATGGATTAACTTTGGTCATCCATGAAGATCACTCTGATCCTTTAGTACATGTTGATGTAACTTATCACGTCGGTTCTGCTCGTGAAGAATTAAATAAATCTGGATTCGCCCATTTCTTTGAGCACATGATGTTTCAAGGTTCTGAAAATGTAGCTGATGAAGAACATTTCAAAACGGTAACTGAAGCTGGTGGAACATTGAACGGAACAACTAACCGTGATCGAACTAACTACTTCGAAACTGTACCTAGCAACCAATTGGAGAGAATGCTTTGGTTAGAAGCTGATCGAATGGGATTCTTCCTAGATGCTGTTACGCAGAAAAAATTTGAAGTACAACGTTCAACTGTAAAAAACGAAAAAGGACAAAATTATGATAACCGTCCTTATGGTCCTTACAATGAATTGCAAGCTGCGGCATTGTATCCATATGGTCACCCATACTCTTGGTTGACAATTGGGAAATTAGAAGATTTGGATCGAGTGGATGTAGAAGATTTGAAAAAATTCTTCTTAAGATGGTATGGACCAAACAATGCTACTTTAACTGTAGGTGGTGATGTGAAGCCAAAAGATGTCATTAAAATGGTAGAGAAATATTTCGGAAATATTCCTGCTGGACCTGCTGTCGAAAACATGAAATTGGAAACGCCTAAATTACCAGAGAATCGATACGTATCTTATGTAGACAAAAATATCCGATTCCCAGCCGTAATTTTTACTTACCCAACGGTACCTAGATTTCACCCAGACGAAGCACCTTTAGATTGCTTAGCTGAAATTTTAGGAACTGGAAAAAGTTCTTACTTCTACAAGAATTTCGTAAAAACACAAAAAGCAATTCAAGCTTCTTCATTTAATCCTGCAAGTGAATTATCAGGTGAGTTTTCAATGTTCATTCTGCCTTTCCCAGGTCAAACTTTGGATGTATTTGAAACGCAAGTATTGCAAATCTTAAAAGACTTTGAAAAAGCAGGAGTTACAGATGCTGATATCGAAAAATTTAAAGCAGATACTGAATCAAGCATGATTAACAGTTTGGCAAGTGTGAGTGGAAAAGTTTCTCAATTGGCAAGTTTCCAAACTTTCAAAGGAACACCTAATGGAATCGGAGATGAGTTAGATCGATACATGGCGATCACAAAAGATGATGTAATGCGTGTATTTAAAAAATACATCAAAGATCAACCATACGTTTTGATTAGTGTTTTAGCTAACGAAGAGGCACAACCAGCAAAACCAGATAATTATGTAATCCCAACGGAAGGAGAAAATCCTTTCCCAACTACTGATTACTCAAAAATGGTTTACAACAAGTCAACTGGTGATACATTTGACAGAAGCAAGAAACCAGGCTTAGGAGCTAATCCTGTAGTTAAAGTTCCTGAATTTTGGAAGTCAACTTTCAAAAATGGAATCAAAGTAATTGGTACATCTAGCGATGAGATCCCAACAGTTTCTTTACAATTAACTATCAATGGAGGTCATAAATTAGATGCAGTTGATAAATCGAAGTCTGGTCTAGCATCTTTAACAGGAAGCTTAATGAATGAGGCAACGAAGAATTATTCTTCAGAAGCTATTCAAGAAGAATTACGAAAATTAGGAAGTAGTGTAAGTATGAGTGCAGGAAGAAGTTCGACTACGATGTTTGTAAGTTCATTGAAAAAGAACTTGCCAGCTACTTTGAAATTGGCAGAAGAAATGTTGATGAATCCATTATTTGCTGAAGAAGATTTTGAAAGATTGAAAAAACAACAATTAGAAGGAATCAAAAGTAGTCGTAAAAATCCAGCTGTAACTGCTAGTCAAGTTTACAATAGATTACTTTATGGAAAGGATCATATTTATGCTATTCCAACAAGTGGAGATGAAGGTTCAGTAGCAAATATTACTTTGCAAGATGTGAAAGATTTTTATGATAAATATTACTCTCCTTCAGTTTCTGAATTGGTAGTAGTAGGTGATATTTCTGAGGAAGAAGTAATGCCTCAATTACAGTTCTTAAAAGATTGGAAAGCAAAGACAGTTAAAATTCCTTCTGCTGAAGTAAAAGAAAATAAAGAAAAGACTAAAATCTATATTGTTGATAAAACGGATGCTCCTCAATCAGAAATCAGAATTGGTTACTTAACTGATATGAAATATGATGTGACTGGGGATTACTACAAATCTTACTTGATGAATTTCCCATTGGGTGGTGCATTCAATAGCCGAATCAACTTGAATCTTCGAGAAGATAAAGGATGGACTTATGGTGCTCGTGCTGGATTCCAAGCGGATGAAGAAGTTGGTTCATTTACAGCAAGTGCAGGTGTAAAAGCTGTCGCTACAGATAGTAGTGTAGTTGAATTCATTAATGAGATCAAAGGATATCAAAAAGATGGAATTTCTGATGATGAATTAGAATTCATGAAAAGTTCTATCGGTCAACGTGATGCTAGAAATTATGAGACTCCTCGTCAAAAAGCTGGATTCTTAAGAAGAATTGTTCACTATGATTTGGATCGTTCATTTGTTGATGAGCAAACTAAAATCGTTGAAGATGTAACGAAAGATGAATTGAATGCTTTGGCTAAAAAATATTTGCAACCTGAAAATATGTACATCTTGGTGGTGGGTGATGAAAAATCTATTCGTCCAGGATTGGAAAAATTGGGTTACGAAATTATTGTTTTAGATGCGAGTGGTGAAGTAAAAACTGCAAAACCATAAATTGGTAATTAGCTGACTTGTTAATTGGGAGATCAGTTAACTCGTTGATTTTAATTATTTTTAATACTTTAGCGGTGTTAGCGTTTGAAATGCTAACACCGCTTTTCTTTTCATTAACCCAAATTCTCTTTTCCAAAAAATGAAAATCACCTTCATCCAAACAGGCGGAACCATCGACAAAGATTATCCAAAAATGACCAAAGGTTATGCTTTTGAATTTGGTGAACCTGCGACTCAAAGGATTTTGAAAAAATTAAATCCTTCTTTTGAATATGAAATTTTGACCGCTTGTCAAAAAGATAGTTTGGAAATTACCGCTGATGATCGACAACATTTAGTTGATTTGATTTTAGATAATCCATCTGATAAATTTATCATCACTCATGGAACTGATACGATCATCGAAACTGCAAATTTTATTTTTTCCAAAATAAAACACAAAGTCATTATTCTAACTGGTGCGATGCGCCCAGAACAATTTTCTAATTCTGATGCACCTATCAATGTAGGTGGAGCAATCGCCGCTACTCAAATTTTAGATCCAGGTGTTTATCTTTTTATGACTGGAATTTTAAAATCTTGTTCTGAAATAAAACGAGACTTGGAAACTGGGAAGTTTTATTAATTTTATCTTTTTAATACTAAATACTCACAAGATAACTTGAAGTCAAATATCATCAACTTAAAGATTTTTTGAATATCCAACACCCAATAAGAAATATTCAATATCCAACTTGTCTCCACAATGGTTAACACTTCGGGGGTTCGATATTGGAAATTCCTTGTTGGGTGTAGGATATTCAAATTTCAAATCTTTTAAGTTGGCAACATAAAACTTTGAGTCAACTTATGATTAAATTGGAATATATTTTTCAAAACAAACAAAATCAAAACCATGCGAACCACTACCCTCTTATTTTTCTTTCTCCTTTTTTCTTTTTTGGGAAAATCACAAACCACTTATTTGCATTGTGGTGCCGTCCTCGATTGCAAAGGTGATGCTGCTCAAAAAGAACAAACCATCATCATCGAAAAGAACCAAATCAAAGAAGTTGTCAAAGGCTACCAAAAGGCTCCTAAAGGTGTAAAAGTTATTGATTTAAAGGATCAAACTGTGATGCCTGGTTTTATGGATATGCATGTACATATTGAAGGTGAATTATCTCCTGCTCGATATTCAGAAAGATTTAGAATTAGTGATGCTGATGTCGCACTTCGAGCTACGATGTATTGCGAACGAACTTTGATGGCAGGCTTTACGACTGTTAGAGACCTAGGTGGAACTGGTGTGAATGTTTCTCTTCGTGATGCTATTCGCAAAAATTTTATTCGTGGGCCACGAATTTATACCGCTGAAAAAAGTATTGCTACCACCGGTGGACATGCCGATCCAACCAATGGAATGAAAAAGGAATTGATGGGTGATCCTGGTCCTCTTGATGGAGTAATCAATAGTCCTGAAGAAGCGCGAAAAGCAGTCCGCCAACGATATAAAAATGGAGCAGATGTGATTAAGATTACTTCCACAGGAGGTGTTCTTTCTGTAGCAAAAGATGGAAAAGGTGCTCAATTCACTATCGAAGAGGTTGAAGCGTTAGTTGCTGCAGCTGACGATTATGGATTTGTAACTGCCGCACATGCACATGGCCCACTTGGAATGAAACGTGCAGTTCTTGGAGGAATTCACAGTATTGAACATGGTACTTTTATGACAGCTGAAATTATGGAATTGATGAAGCAAAGAGGAACTTATTTGGTTCCAACTATCTCTGCTGGAAAATTTGTTTATGAAAAAGCAATGAACGATGAGAATTTTTTCCCTGCGATTATTCGTCCAAAAGCAATCGAAGTTGGGCCTCAAATTCAAGAGACATTTGGAAAAGCCTACAAAGCGGGTGTCAAAATTGCTTTCGGAACAGACACAGGTGTTTCTCCTCATGGAGACAATGCTAAAGAATTCTCCTACATGGTGGAAGCGGGTATGCCTGCATATGAAGCGATTAAATCTGCAACAGTTGCAGCTTCTGATTTGCTTCGAGTTTCAGAAAAATATGGCACTTTGGAAAGTGGAAAAATGGCCGACATCGTTGCTGTGAAAGGTGATCCGTTGAAGGATATTAAAATTTTGCAACAGGTAAGTTTTGTGATGAA
>CAJQQY010000348.1 GCA_905480595.1 uncultured Saprospiraceae bacterium
CCTCCGAGGTTTCGACTTTTGCCCAACATCGGTCGATTATAACTTAATTCAAATTTTTTAGTATATCCAAACTGAATGGCCGCTTTCAATAAATCTCGACGACCTGTTAAGTTAAGCCAAGTCAATCTTCCACCATAATTAATTCTATTTAATGAACGACCTTGCTCTTCCCACCACACATTAAAATTTCGATCTGCCAATTCAAAAATGTAAAAAGGGTAGAGGTACCACATTTCTCGTAGTTTGATTTGTATGGTAATCTCATTGGTGTTCGTATCCCAATCTTTGATATTGATATTGGCAGTTGTAAAAAGCCCTGTGTTTAAAAGTAGTTCTTTACTTCGTTGTAAATTCTGAATTAAATTAACGGTAGGAATCGTATCGCCGGTAGCAAAATTAAGTTCTCGAAGGATAGTTCTTTCTTTCGTTTTTTTATTGCCTTCGATCAAGATGTCAGTAACAATGACTCGTTCATTTTGAGAAAAAAGGAGTTGGGAAAAGAAGAGGAAAGAAAGAAGGAAGGGTATTCGCATTTTTTTGTTGCTTGAGATTTTTGGTTGTTCACATAACCTGTTGTAAAATAATGTCAAAACACGAGAGGCGCTTAATTTTTTATTTATTGAGTAACATTGTAGACAAAGGCATCTCCTCATAAAACGTTTGGAATCATATTCAAAAACGGCACGAACAACGACAAATGAATCTCAATATATTTAAAAGATATTAAACTGGCAAAATGGATCAAGTATCATCTTGCTGACTTGTACTGCTAGAATTTTTTTTAACTTTTCTAAAATAAGTACTTTATGTTTACTCATTCAATATCTACCAAGCAGTTTAGAACTGTAACTACTCTTTTTTGTCTTTTGAAAAACAGCTTATCATGTAGACACTATTTTCAGCATGCGTTTTATAGCCTTCTCCTGATGATGATGACCAATATGGCAAAAAAGATCACTTTGTTCTAGATCCAAAGACCCATCTTCAAGTGCATAAAGATCATTCAACTCAAAATAACCGATACCTCTTTTTTTGCAACTAACTGCAAGTAATTGATTAATTATTCTAGTAGCCTCTACTCGTTGACTTAGCGAACCCTGAATAGGATAATCTTCTGATTTGTAATTGGGGCCATCCATTGGCGGTATAACTCCCATTATACTAACACTAGGCATAGTGTCTTCTGTTATCTCAATAATTTTTTTAAGATATTGGTCAATTAACTTTTCAATAACTTGAGTTAAGTTATTTTCTTCATTGACATATTTATATATATGACTTCTCACATCAATTTCGCCAAATACAAATATGACAGAATCTCCATTTTTAACTCCCTGTTTTTCAATAAATCCTTTAGAAAATTCCTCTCCAAAACTAAACCCATGCATCGTTTTACTGCCTAAGTGATGAGTGAATTGATAGTCGAATTCTACACTCGGATTATACCTTTTAATATCGAATAAAATATGAGACCTGCAGCCCAATTCCTTGTTTGGCGTAAGCGTTAGAAGTGAATGACTATCTCCTATCAAATGAAGTGTCTTTCCCTTAATTTCATTGATAGCAATTAAATTGACATCCTCAGTAAAACGAGATACCGTCGGAAGTACAGGTTGTAATTCTGTTAGCTCTTCGCCCAATAGGATTTGATTTGTTAAATTCGATTTGATATCTGCTATTAGCGATACGTTTAAGGTGAAAAACAAGCCCTGCATTCGAACTGTTGCTGTTAAATTATGATGACTAAATTCTTTATTTAAAATTGCTTGTTGAAATATTCCTTGATAAACTAGATCAAATGAAATATGCCGATAGAGTAACATTGATTCACAAAAAATAATTGAATCATTCGTAATTAAACCTTTTTCATGAAGTCCATTAATTATAGAAACAGAATCATAAAAAGAAACCACTTTATCTATAGCATGATACTCTACTCTGCAGACTCCCTTATCCATTTTCTCTATTTCTTCTTCAAGGCTTGGGTGTGCAACAATAATAGTGGGCGTTTTAAATCCTTCTAACTTCAAGCCCCATTCAAAAGCTGTGCGATCAAACAGAAAAGTTATAAGTGTTAGTTGCTTTATAAACCGAATTCTTTTTAAAGATTCCTTTAAAGGTGGCGATGGTAATTCACTTTCAGTCAACGCTTTTTTTTCTATAGGAATATCTCTTTTGATTTGAGCAATAGTAAGATTGTCTTTTTGGATAGTAAGCGTTGGGTATTTATCTAGATTAGAGAGACTATATCCAAATTCGTTAACCTTATTTTCATACTTGCTAATCAGTTTTTCTCTATAAGAATTTCTTGTTCCTTCCCAATGATTAGGAGTTAACCATGTTTTAAAATATTTCTCGTTTTTATCTTGAAAGGAGTGATCGTAGTTTATTTTTATTGCTAAAAAGCCCTCTATTTCTGTAAGTATTTTTTCAGGATTTTTGGCAAAATATTCATAACTAAAAAATAATTCATTTTGGATGTACGGTTTATCTTGTTGATAAATTTCATAAGCTTTAATCCAATGGTCAATTAATTCTTCTCCTGATGTTTGTGCCCATTTATTGGTAGCTAATGAAACGGGAACTGGATGCCTGATGATATTTATGAAATAGGCTTCAGGAAATAGAGCTTGTAGAAATCTCATTCGAATGAGATTGGGTGGAGATTTTTCAGACCAAACAGTTTTATTGGCATCCCAATATGAGCCCCATTCTTTTAATAAACGTTCTCTATTCTCAGGGGTTACTAATGGAGAGTTTTCATCTAGTGCCCCCTCTCCATAGAAAGCGAATCTACCTGCTGCCCCCATTTCATCAGGAATTTTACAAACTGTTTGAATATTTACTCCTTCATCGTGAATAATTCCTGAAACATCTTGTGAATTGCCAATTATATTATATAAAGCAGTAGTTCCACTTCTATGTAATCCACCTATAAATACAATCTTTCTTTTCATATTTATTCACCGAATCTACATAATCTTGTCTTAGAACTTATCCTAATTAAAAACATAATACATAAGGATATAATGTATTGCATCTCTTGTTTCATGATTACTTAACAATGAATCGTTTAGTCTGACTTTTTCCTTTAGCAAATTTAACATTAACGACATACATTCCTGATTCAGCATTTGGTAAATCCATATGAATAGTATTATTTCCTTTATCAATACCTACTTTTTTGCTAGCAACCAATTGGCCATTAAAGTGGTGGATAAATATCTCCGCCTTATTTCGACTTCCTGCAGAGATTTCTACATTGACAAAATTATCAGTTACAATATTTGGAGCAATATCTTTCAGCGTTGTTTTGTTTTCCTCATTAATCATAATGGCAATCGTTTTGGAAAAGTCACTAGCACCATCAAAATCAATTTGCTTTAACCGATAGTAATACCATTGGTTAGATTCCACATTTATTTCTTCAAATTCGTAATTAGTCGCTTGGTTAGAATTTCCTTTGCCAGGTACCCAACCAATTTTATTATAGGTAAAAGTGTTAGTACTTCTCTGAACCTCAAACCCTTTATTATTTGTTTCGCTTTCCGTTCTCCAGAATAGTTTGATTACCCCATTTTCTTCTCTTACACCAAATTCAGATAATTCAACTGGAAGTACAGTTTGAGATGTCGAAGGGGTTGGAGTTGGAGTCACGGAATTAGTTGGAGTGACAGAATTAGTTGGAGTCACGGAATTAGTTGGAGTCACAGAATTAGTTGGAGTCACGGAATTAGTTGGAGTCACGGAATTAGTTGGAGTCACAGAATTAGTTGGAGTCACGGAATTAGTTGGA
>CAJQQY010000349.1 GCA_905480595.1 uncultured Saprospiraceae bacterium
TTTTTCCAATTCTTCCTTGCCAACATTAGTGTAAGTCATGGGTGTTTTTTCACCTGCACGAGTGGCAGAAACGATGAGTTCATCAAACTGAATTTGGCGAGATATATTAATATCCAATCTCGTATTTGCATTTACTTTTACGGCTACGTTATGCTCTTCGTAGCCTCCATAATTTACTCTTAAATTATAATTCCCTTCAGGAATTTCTTCGATGACATAATCTCCTCCAATTTGAGAAGTAGTTCCTTTTTCTAATTCTACAACATAAATGGTTGCTCCGATTAGTGTTTCTCCTTCTGCGGTTACTTTTCCAAATATTTTGAATTGGGAAAAACCAGCAGTCGAACATAACAATGTAATTACAAAGATGTAAAAACTGTTTTTAAATAAATTTTTCATTAAATAAATGTGTTTTGCCTTTTTGATTTTTTTACAAAAAGGTTGAAAGAAAATATTTTCACACAGGGGTTTGTGCAAAAGTTTTAATTTCAAAAACACCATTGAAAAGCCAAATTTATCGGTCGATAAATTTTAATTGTGAAAGGCTTATTTCCCTTCCCAGCATGATCTGAGCAGGTTCAATGGGTATAATCTCAGTCCTAAAATCAGGACACCCCAAACAAGATGGTGCAAAGGTAATATTTTTGTTTTATTATTTTTTGCCATAGACTTTTTTCATTTGCTTGTTAAATGTAATTCAGCGAAAAGTCATATTTAAAGTCTTAAAAAGTCTATAGCAAAATCAAACCTAACTTCCTGATTACCAAATACTTCTATAAATTCTCTTTGATAAAATTTCAACTCGGAAAGGTATTTTTCATAAAGATCATTTCGATCATTTTGGTTTTCTCTTTGCTCATCAAATTCCCAAAGAACATCTGTTCCACATAAAATGTAAGTAGTATTTTTTTCGTTTTCCAATTGCTCTAAAATCCAAGGATCACATTTTCCAAAACGATATTCTGACCAAATTTTCATGACCATCATACTTGTATCACAAAACATATATTGATTGGATTTTTTATAAAAAAAAGATTCCAAGTCACATTGACCTTTTGCAATTTTCAATAAATCTTCCTCTCGATAGCTACGATTTAATCCTTTGAGATAAGTTCTTGCGAACTCTGGCACCCAAACGGAGTTATACTCTTGAGCAAGCTGTTTGGCGAGTGTTGATTTGCCTGTTGATTCAGGACCGGTGAGAATTATCTTTTTTATTTTTTTATCCACGGATAAATGACGAATTTTGTTTTTTGTTTTTTTTGCCGCAGATTGGGCTGATTATTATGATCTTTCATGATCGACGATAATACTTAATAGTTATAACCTTCGTGGGGACACATAAGAAATCATAATAATCAGTCCAATCTGCGGCAAAAAAACCACAAGTTAATTATTCATTTTAAAATTATCTATTAGAATTTGCATACCATAGAACCACATTATATTTGGAGAGATCGATATGAATCTGAACGAGATGAACACTCTCCTTTTTACGGAAGAGAATATAGTGAATTTCAATTTTCACAAAAAGTATATAATTATTATATCCATCCACAATGGGACAATTTTGGTTCGCCAACTTTGTACATGAAAATTTTGTTTGCGGATTATGATGAAGGATTTGCGATCATTGAATTGATGGGTGAATGGAATGATGGCGTTACCAATGATATCATGTTTTTGAAAAGAGATGTGATGGATGCATTGGCCTTGCATGGAATTTCTAAATATATTTTGATTTGCGAAAATGTTTTAAATTTTCATGGATCAGATGATTGTTATTATGAAGAATGGCAAGAAGATGCAAGCGACGAAAAAGGTTGGATTTGTTTTGTTAACTTGCTCCAACATGTGCAAGCTGAAATGGAGGAAACTCAAATTCAATTTTACGTAAATTTGGGTGGACGATTTAATGAGGTCATTTGGCGACCACTTGCCCCAAAAGTAGTTTTTAAAATTGTAGAAAATTTAATTCATAGCGAAGTGAAACAACTCCGTTATTAACGGTTAACTGTGAATGATGAACAATTAATGTCTCGTGTGGGATTAACCGTTTATCATTAACCGTTCACCGTTATAAATTAACCGTTATAAACATATGCATAAATCAGGTTTTGTAAATATTATTGGACGTCCAAATGTTGGAAAATCCACTTTAATGAATGCCTTGGTTGGAGAGAAAATGTCAATCATCACTAACAAGCCGCAAACGACCCGACATCGAATTATTGGAATTGTAAGCGATGATGATTACCAAGTTGTATTTTCTGATACACCTGGAGTTGTTCGTGATCCTGCATATAAAATGCATGATGCTATGAATCGATTTGTTGATACTACATTCAAGGATGGCGATGTGATGTTGTTTTTGACAGAACCAAATGAACATTATACAGAGGATGATCCAATTATTCAGAAATTAAAAAGAATGGAAACACCTGTTTTCTTAGTCATCAACAAAATTGATACGATTAAAGATAAGCAGGTAATGGATTTGATTCAGCAATGGACAATGATGGTGGATTTTACTGAAGTGGTTCCAATTTCTGCTTTGGAAAAATTAAATACTGAGAAACTTTTTGAAGTTATTTTAAGCTATTTAAAAGAAGGTCCAGCGTTTTATCCGAAGGATCAATTGACTGATAAACCGGAGCGTTTTTTTGTAAGTGAAATTATTAGAGAAAAAATTCTACAACAATATCAACAAGAAATCCCCTACTCTGCCGAGGTGGTCGTTGAATCATTTAAAGAGACTAAAACGAAAAATGGTGAACCATTGGTCAGAATTAGCGCCCTTATTTATGTTGCTCGAAAGACGCAAAAATCGATCATTATTGGAAAAGGAGGAACTGCTATCAAAAAATTAGGGTCGGCTGCACGGCGAGACATTGAAACATTTTTGGAAAGCAAAGTTTTCTTAGAGTTATTTGTAAAAGTCAAAGATAACTGGCGAGACGATGATCGGTTCTTAAAACAGTTTGGTTACAACCAGTAATTTTTCATTTCAAAAATTCAATTTAAAATTTAATAAAATGTATCAGAAAATTTATTCCTCCTTTTTAGTTTTCCTTTTTTCTGTTTCGTTGTGTTTTTCTCAACAGTTAATCAACGAGACGATTACACATGATGGAGAAACTCGAACGTATGCTGTTTACCTTCCTTCAAGTTATCAAGCAGGGCAAAGTTTACCAATGGTTTTTAACCTTCATGGTTTTGGATCAAATGGAACTCAGCAAAGTTTATATACTAACTTTAATAATCTTGCAAATGCAGAAAACTTTATTGTGGTTATTCCTCAAGGGTTGAATAGAATTACTCCTCTTGGGCAAGAAGGAACGCATTGGAATGCTTACTTTGGAACTGATGTAGATGACCTTGGTTTCTTGAATTTGTTGATTGATAAGGTTTACACAGATTATAACATTGACTTGGCGAGAGTGTATTCTACTGGCATGTCGAATGGAGGGTTTATGAGTTATAGATTAGCTTGTGAATTATCTGAACGGATAGCTGCGATTGCCTCTGTCGCAGGTAGCGTTTTTAATGAGCAATTGGATAACTGTAGCCCTTCTCGTGCAGTCCCAGTTATGCAAATTCATGGAACGAATGATCAAATCGTAGAATATGATGGAATTCCACTTTTTGCTCCATCTATCCCAGATCTAGTTGGGTATTGGGTAGATCATAATAATTGTTCGACTCCTGCCGATACAATTGAAATTGACAATATTAGCACAACCGATAATTCTACTGTTAAAAAATTAGAATACAATAATGGTGATGATGACTCGAAGGTTTGGTTTTATATTGTTGATAATGGAGGACATACTTGGCCTGACGCCTTGATTGATTTGCCAGGTGAAGTAACGAATCATGACTTTAATGCTTCGGAACATATTTGGGAATTTTTCAGTCAGTTTCAACATCCAAATCCAGCAGAAGGAACTATAATTTTGGCTAACAAAAACATTCTAGTTGAAAATATAAAAGTAGTGGCTCGTCCAATTAGTCAAGAACTTGCGGTTACTTCTGATGTAAGTGATATTTTGAATGTACGCGTTTTTGACTTGTTGGGAAAAACCGTTTTTGAAAAGAAC
>CAJQQY010000350.1 GCA_905480595.1 uncultured Saprospiraceae bacterium
ATTATTTCGAAGAAACTGGAAAGTTGAGCAATTTTACTTTTAGGTTTTTTCGAGAAGTTTTTGCACCTCCATTTGAATGGAAAGAAATGTTCCGTCAAGCTTATCTATTGGGATACAAATCATTATTTCTAGTCGGGATGACAGGCTTTATTATGGGGTTAGTTTTGACTTTGCAAACTAGACCTACAATGGTGGAGTTTGGTGCAGAAAGTTGGATTCCTTCCATGGTTGGAATTTCCATTATTCGAGAGATTGGGCCAGTCATTACCGCAATAATTTGTGCAGGTAAAGTCGCTTCTAGTATAGGTGCAGAATTAGGCTCCATGAAAGTTACGGAGCAAATAGATGCAATGGAAGTTTCAGGTACTAATCCGTTTAAATTTTTAGTCATAACTAGGGTAGTAGCGATTACTTTGATGTTGCCTTTATTAACGATAATATCAGATGTGATTTCATTGTTAGGTTCATGGATGGTTGAGTCCGCCAAAGGAGATGTAACGCTTCAACTTTACTTTTCTTCGGTCATAGAAAGTCTTGACTTTGTAGATGTGATACCTTCATTTATAAAAACTTTTTTCTTTGGATTTATCATCGGAATTGTAGGTTGCTACAAAGGTTATTTTTCTAGCAAAGGAACAGAAGGAGTAGGGGCGGCTGCAAATTCTGCCGTTGTACTTTCTTCCATATTGTTGTTTGTGATGGACTTTATTGTAGTATTAGTTTCTGATATTTTTTATGATTTATAAAAAACCAAAATTGTAACAATACAATTACAAAATAGAATGGATAAAGAAAAAACAGAATCGACGCCATTAATTGATATCAAAGACTTGCGAAAAGCTTTTGGTGATAATCATGTTTTGAATGGTTTTAATTTACAATTATTTCCAAATGAGAATGTCGTCATTGTTGGGAAATCTGGTTCTGGGAAATCTGTTTTATTAAAATGTTTAGTGCGGTTGATGGATTATGATTCAGGAAGCGTTCAAGTTTTGGGGGAAGATATCAGGGAACTAGAGCAACATGATTTGGATAAATTACGAACAGATGTTGGTTTTCTTTTTCAGGGGAGTGCGTTGTATGATTCAATGACAGTTCGAGAAAATTTAGAATTTCCACTTCGCCGACATGCTAAACGAATGGAAGGATTAGATGAAGATGAATTGATTCATAGTTCGCTTCGAAGTGTTGGTTTGGAAGATGCAATTGATTTGATGCCTGTAGAATTATCAGGTGGGATGAAAAGAAGAATTGCTTTAGCTCGCACATTAATTTTACGTCCTAAAGTTATTCTTTATGATGAACCAACTACGGGACTTGATCCGATTACATCAAAGGAAATTATCAATTTGATTTTAAAAATTCAAGGTGAATATGATACCGCTTCTCTGATTATCACTCACGATATGGATTGTGCGAGAGTTATTTCTAATCGAATGGTGATTTTAATAAATGGAATTGATTATGCAAATGGAACTTATGCAGAACTTTCAAAATCAAAAGATCCAAAAGTGAAAGCATTTTTTAAATAAGACATTCTTAGACAATTTTTTTTGACTTAAAAACACAGGAATTGTCTAATAGTCAATAGAAAAGAAAAATGAAATGGCAAAGCAAACTACAAATATGATTAAATTAGGAGTATTCGTCACCATTGGATTATTACTCTTTGTGGTGGGAATTTACTCTTTAGGAAATAGTAAAAATTTATTTGGCAATACGATCACAATTTATTCTGATTTTAGAAATGTCAATGGATTACAACCTGGAAACAATGTCCGATTTTCAGGAATCAATGTTGGAAGCATTGAAAAAATATCAATCATAAATGATACAACTCTTCGAGTCAATATGATCATTCAAGAAGATGTAAAATCTTTCATCAAAAAAAATGCGATTGCAAGTATTGGAACTGATGGTTTAGTAGGAAGTGCTTTAGTTAATATCAATCCAAGAAAAAGCCAAATGCCTCCAGTCGAAGATCAAGACATTATTCAATCATACAGCAGAGTGGAAACGGATGAAGTATTGCAAACCCTTGGAACGACAAGTGATAATATAGCCTTACTTTCTCTTAAGCTTCTGGAGGTGATTGAAAAAATTAATGAAGGAGAAGGCATGTTAAGTACTTTGCTCAATGATGCTTCTCTATCTAAAGATATCGAACATTCGGTTAGAAGTATTAGGCAGGTTAGTGCAAATTTGACAACCATGAGTGATGAACTTAACAATACACTTACAAAGGTTCAGGATGGGGACGGACTTTTAGGCTATTTGTTAACCGATTCGACTTTGATGATAGAATTGGAGGGGATTGTCCAACGTGCAGATACTGTTATGGGAAATCAGATTGAACCTATTTTCGTTGATTTGAAAAAAGCGACGGAAGAAATAAATGCTTTTGTGATTGAACTTCAAAAGGTAACTACTGATCTTAATGATGGGAAAGGTGCTATTGGAACTCTTCTCAAAGATGAGAAAACAGATGTTCAGTTAAAAGAGACATTAAAAAATGTAAATGAAACGTCTATCAAACTTAACGAGAATATGGAAGCACTTCGGAGCAATTGGTTTTTCCGAAAATATTTTAAAAAGAAAGCAAAAGAGGAGAAAAAGAAAGATTTATCTGTGCAAAAGAATTGAAAATAAATTTAGGTTAACTATTCACAAGATGACTCAAAGTCACCTTGTGAATAAATCAATCACCTTTCAAATCTTTTAAACATCCACCTTACCAAAATCTTTGTTGGAAATGAAATACCAGGAGGTAAGTTCATTCTGAAAAAAATAATAATGATTCGTTTGGCTGTTTTTTTATCCTTGAGGAAATAAACTAAGGAAAAATAGATAGCCATCGTCATAGCTGAGAAAATAAATAATCGAAGGTATGGATGTCCTTTCGTCGTATCCAAATCGATATAAGGTAACCCAGGTATCATTTTTTCAAATTCCTTTTTAGCTCTTTGGAAAACTCTCTCTATAAAATCTTGAGAATATTGTTGCTCTAATTGATGAGCAATCAAGACTTTTAATTTTGAAAAATCTTGAAGGAGTTTTTTTCTTTTGGAGAGAGTAGGATAAGTGGTTTCCATGTTGTCTGTTTTTAGGTTAAAAATTTTCGTGATTCCAAATAGAAAAGACTAAACGAAGGGTTACGATACCTGCAATGACAAATCCTATAAAACCCAAAAGGGGAATTGTTTCAAAAATAAAAGGTGGTGTTTTTGACAAAATTATCAGAGAAGACCCCATCAGTAACGCAGCTAAAACAATTGCTACAGAAAGTCGATTGGAGGTGATTTCCATTTTTCTATAGAACTTATCCAAACCTTTATGTTCAATTTCGATATGTAACTTTCCTTCTTTGATTTTATGAATAATGTCTTGAGCATCTTCTGGAAAGTCCGCAATCAATCTAGTTAATTGCATCGCTGTATGTATAGCATTTTGCCCTAGTTGTTTAGGAGAAAATTCTTTTTTCCAAATCTTACCTAAGTAAGGTTTAAGGTTTTCAATGGCTTTAAAATCTGGATCAAGATTACGACCCACACCTTCCACAATGACAAGCACTTTGAATAATAACAATAGATTTGGAGGGAATTTGATTTTGTATTTAAAGAAAATCAAATTTAACATGTCAGTTACTTCTTCCAAATGAATCTCTCCCATAGTCAAATGAGAATATTCCGAAAACCGATCATTGATTTCCTCTTCCATAGTTGAGAAAAATGCAACAGTTTTAATGTCTGACATTTTCATGAAAATCGATTTCAATTTTTTTGCGTTTTTTCCAGTAAACGCAAAAAGAATATCTTCCAACAATTGTCTATCGTCACGCGTAATTGTACCCATCATTCCAAAATCAAGGAAACAGAATTTCCCATCTTTCATAACGAAAATATTTCCAGGATGCGGGTCAGCATGATAAAAACCATGTTCGAAAATTTGTTCGAAATACAAATCAATTCCTTGCTTGGCAAGTTGTTTTCGATTGATTTCCATTTCATCGAGGCGGTCGAAATCGTTAATTTTTACACCTTCGATGTACTCCATACAGAGTACTTTTTTATTGCTCAATTCTTTGTAAAGACTTGGCACATAAATATCTGTTCGGTTTTTAAATTGCCTAGCAAAGCGAGTTAGGTTAACTGCTTCTAGGTTGAATTTTAATTCTTTGATAATTGATTTTTCAAAAACCTTGACTAATTCTGTAGGTTGGAAGACTCCATATTTTGGGAAATAATTTTCAATGATTGCTGCCAACGTTTTTAAAATAGTGATGTCTGCTTTTATGTTTTGAGCAATATTGGGACGTTGTATTTTTAACACTACTTCCTTCCCTCCAGTCAAAACTGCTCGGTGAACTTGCGCCATTGAAGCAGAAGCAATTGGATTAAAATCAAAAGATTCCACCATTTCATCCCAAAGATCTCCAAATTCATTTTCCAAAATTTCCTTTATCACCTTCTCAGGGACTCTTGGTGCAGCATCCTGCAACTTGGTTAACTCTATAATCAATTCATCAGGAAGTATATCAGGACGGTTACTTGCTATTTGAGCAAATTTGATAAAGGTTGTTCCGAGTTCTTCACAAACCATTCTAACTCTTTCATACCGTGAATATGTTGTGATGGATTTTCCTTGACGCCTAGGAATTAAGCGTTCGGAAGGAGGGATCAAACGATTCAGAGGAGGATGGGTGATAACATCTTCGAATCCATACTTAGCTAGAACTGCAACAACCTGTCGAGTTCTTTTTAATTGAGATATAGATTTTTGTTTCGTTGGAGCCACAGGAATTAATTTTGAATGAAATGATTTTGAATGAAGTTGTCCAGTTAGTTTTACTAAAACAACTTCATTCAAAAATTAAAACTTATGCAAGTAAATCTGAGAAAGCTTTCTTCAAGTGCTGATATGATTCAGACACTTCTTCAGAAAAATATTCCCATTTTTTATCTTCAGCTTGTCGATCTTTGACCATGCTTCGAATCTCGTTGATCCGTCCTATCAACTCTGATTTTCGATTATTCAAATTTTCTCGATTCTCATAATCACTCATGGCAACTTGAAGTCGGTAAGCATCCAATTTAGTTTTGAAAGTATTTAAGTTTTTCTGAAGCGACTTTCTAACATCATGTGATTCAGTTTTGATGGCAAATTCTAAGTCATAGATATTTTGTAAGACTACTTTTTTATAATTATCAAACTTTCTTTTTGTATCAGGAATAGAGGTGTCTAATTCATTTTGTAGCGCTGCAAATTTATCCATCAAATCTTGTTCATGTTTAACAGAGAGTTGTGCAGTTTGGCGTAACAAAGCTCTTTCCTTACTAATATAGTCGTAAAGGTTTTTACGTTCTTCATCAATAAGTTCTTTGGCTTCAGCTTTACCCAAAGCAGCTTGGACTCTAAGTTCATCAAATAAGGATCTAAAACTTTCTAAAGATTGTTTCCCTTTTTCTTTTAAATCTGTGGTGCTTTTCATTTTTATATATTTTAGATACGACAAAATAAATAGGTTTTAATGGCATGGATAAGCAAGTAATGCTTATCTCTCAACTTCAAATTTATCGCTACTTTTATTTGTACATCATGATTTCTATCAATTATAAGGTTGATTTTTATCATGTACTAAAAATGGAACCGTTATTATTTTTACAGTTAAAAAAATGAGATGACTGAATTAGAAAAATTTCTTTCGCCACTTCATCCTGCTGAACAAGCATTAATTGCCACACTTTTTACTTGGGGAGTAACAGCTCTTGGAGCAGCCTTAGTTTTCTTTTTTAAAAAAATTAATCAGAAAGTTTTGGATGCCATGTTAGGGTTTGCAGCAGGTGTGATGATAGCTGCAAGTTTTTGGTCATTGCTCGCCCCAGCTATCGAGATGGCGAGTGTGACAAGTGATTATCCTAAATGGTTTCCTGCGTTGATTGGATTTATGAGTGGAGGGATTTTTTTAGCGGTTTTGGATAAAATATTACCTCACCTTCATCCAGGATTTGGAATGGAAAAATCGGAAGGAATTAAAACGTCTTGGCAAAGAAGTGTGCTTTTGGTTTTGGCAATCACGCTGCATAATATTCCCGAAGGATTGGCAATAGGAGTAGCTTTTGGAGCGGTAGTTCATGGATTACCTTCCGCAAGTTTGGGGGCTGCGATAGCATTAGCGATTGGAATTGGATTGCAAAACTTTCCAGAAGGAACGGCTGTATCGGTTCCACTTCGACGAGAAGGAATGTCTCGACGCAAAGCATTTTTTTATGGCCAAATGTCAGGTATGGTTGAACCAATCGCAGGAGTCATAGGTGCTCTTATGGTAATTTCTATGCAATCATTTTTACCTTATGCTTTATCTTTTGCAGCAGGCGCAATGATCTTTGTAGTCATCGAAGAGTTGATTCCTGAAGCACATTTAGCAGGGAATGCAGATACGGTAAGTTTGGCAACTTTGGTTGGTTTTAGTACGATGATGGTTTTAGATGTTGCTTTGGGGTAAGTGAGAGTTGGATAATTTTGAATATCCAACACCCAACAAGGAATATCCAATTTACCCCCAAAATGGTTAGCACTTACAAAGGTTCGATATTCAAAAAAATCTTTAATTTGACGACATTCGACCAAGCGTATTTCTTATTCTTACTTTTTTTTAGAAAAAACTTGTTAATAAAAGAATCATCAATGCTAAGAGCAATCCCCATCGAATCAATCGCCAAGTTTTGGGATGATGCCGAAATGATAAAGCGAAGCTTTCTACTCCTAAAACTATTGTGATCGCAAATAACATCGTTAATGCCCAGTCGCTTTCCCAAGCATCAAATATTAAAGCTCCTACAATAATTCCAACTGCCATCAAAACTTGAATGCGGACAGACCACGATAATTCACTATGAAATTCTTTAAAGGTTTTATGTTTCATCTTGGTTAGTTTTAAGTGTTAAGAAATGAACCCCCACGCTTGATTTTAATTTAAAAAAAGCTCACTCATCTACTCTCAATATTTATCCACCTTAAAATTATTACTATCTGATTTTTTATCTACTGATTTTTATCAGCAACCGTTTTGATTTTTGTCAAACTGATAAAAGTTATAAACCCTAGTTGATAAAATATTCCCGGGGATGAGACCTATTTTTGGAAAAGCAATAATTTTTTAACCAAATAAAAATTACCATGTGTTTTTCAGCAAGTACAAGTTTTATAGCAAGTGCTGTTTTGGGAAGTGTAGGGGTGGTTGCTTTAAAGAAGGCGAAAAGTCCTTCGATGAAAATTTTTGCATTAACACCAATGTTGTTTGCCACTCAACAATTTATGGAAGGGATGGTATGGGTAGCACTTTCAAATCCTGAAGGTGAGTTTGCTGCGATGTGGTTATCAAAAGCGGTTTATGCTTTCTTAGTTTTTGCATGGATAGTTTGGCCGGTGTTTATCCCATTTTTTACGATGAGACTGGAACAAAATTCACAACGTAAAAAAATACTAAAAGTATTATTAATAAATGGAATTGGCATTTCATCCATTTTAATATATATATTAGTGAATTATAATGTGTCGGCACAGGTGAATGATTATCACATTAGGTATGATCGTGATTTTCAATCTGATTGGGTTTGGGTATTTTCTATTTTTTATTTAGCTTCCACCGTTTTTCCAACATTGATATCGAGTATGAAGAAGATGTGGTATTTGGGAATCATCAATTTAGCATCATATATTTTTACTAAAATATTTTTTGCAGGATATGTGATTTCGGTTTGGTGTTTTTTTGGAGCTGTATCAAGTTTAGTTGTGCTAGCAATTATTTTAGAAGCCCAGAAAAAAACGGAAATAAAAAAGGGAGGTAAATTATCAAAACCAGCAAACAATTATTAAAATAATTTTATTAAAATTTTATCAATTACGATTAAATGAAAAATTTCATAAAAGCCATTTCAGGATTTTTTTTCCTTTTAATTATTTCTTGTTCTCCTCAAATAAATTATTTGGGGGATTCTTATACCCCAACTAAAGAAATTGATATTTTTTTTGATGAAAATGATATTGAAAAAGAGTTCAAAGTTATGGGAGTTATGAAGAATGAAGGTGACGATTTCGAAGTTGATGATGCAGAAAGTGTGAAGGAAGCTATGGTGAAAAAAGCAAAAGCAGTAGGAGCTGACGCGATTCTATTTGTGGGGTTTTATTCAGATAGAGTTACGAATGACCATACTAATATTGATAATGTCAAAAAAATATATGAGGCAAAATTATTAAAATATCGATAAGTTGAAACAATACAACATAAAAACAAATTATGAAAAATCAGTTGTTTTTTTGTTCTAATAATCCTTAATGTCAAGCACCTTCTTATACTAGGTTTGATTTTATAATAATACAATTACAAAACCCAATTATGGAAATTGAAAATAAATATCAAAGTATCTTATTAGAAGCGATGGAAGAATTGATGTACAAAATTTCGATGGAGTTAGAATTATTGAAAGGACAATCCATGACACCTCGTCGAAAATTTTTAACTAAGAAACAAAAAGAGATAGAAGAGTTACAACACTTGATATCTAATTTGGGAAAACGTTAAAATTAATAATCATGGAAAAAAAAGGAAAAGAAGTTCCTCCAATTATTTATAAAAACAACCCAAAAGTAATTAGCATTATTTCCTATCTGACTATTGTAGGGTGGTTGTTAGGGTATGTTTTAAATGATCAAAAATCCCCTTTAGCTTCTTTTCACCAGCGTCAATCTTTAGGAGTTTATTTAGTGTTTTTGGTGTCGAGTATGTTGATGTGGATTCCTATTTTAGGTTGGATTGCTGGCGTTTTAGTATTCTTGCTTGGACTAGCACTTTGGTTAATTGGTATATCGGATGCTTTCCAGGAGAAAATGGATGCGGTTCCAATTTTAGGAGTTAATTTCCAAAAATGGTTTGCAGGATTGTAATATAAATGCCCTTTTAAAAATTAAATTTTGGAAGGGCATTTATAGTTTTACCTACCTAATAAATGTCCAAAATAAAAGGAGTAACAATCATCGCATTTAGACTCAAATACAAAAGTGAAATACAAATTCGAAACTTTGGTTTTATCCTTTTATTTGATGACAGGAAACTTGAATGACTTGTTCACATTTGCCATTGCAGGAGTTTTTTTAAAAAATTTATCAAACCAATTGAATTTTTAATGCAGAATATTTTAACTCCTATTTTTCAATTTTTGCAAGCGCTGGGGCATTGACCAAAATTAATAATGATTTATAAAACCTTGGTCATCTTGATTGGATTTGCTTGTTTTATGTTTTTGTTGCAAAAATTGCTCATCTTAAATACCCGCTTATAATCTCTTCTCCATCTTCCTCTTTTCTTATCGAATTTTTGCTAGACTAGAAAAAACAAAATTTCTACAGAATTACCTAATAGCTTTAACTTTTATTATAAAAGTAGGTATATCCCAACCTAAACTGTCTTCATTAAAACCAAGGTCAAAGTATGAAAAAAAATCTCCTTTCCAATAATGGATCGAGACGACTTAAAATTTTATATAAGATTACTTCAAACAAATAAAATTGTTATAACATGATTTCAATTTTTATTAACTCATTTACATCTGGTGGTGCAGAAAAGGTAGTACTCACTTTGCTCCAAGGGTTTCAGAAAAGGCAACTGGATTTAGATTTGGTTATTATTGAAAAGAAGCACTTTTATGAATTACCTGAGCAAGTTGAAAGTACTTATCTCACACAATTTGATTCCCTCGAAAAGGGACCGTTGAAAATTCCATACCTTTTTATATGTGCTCCCAAATTGAAAAATCATGTGGAGAAACATAATATACAAATAGTTCAGAGTCATTTACCACGAGCCATTTTTATTAATGCCTTTGCTAAGATGCTTGGTTCGAAACATTATGCCCAAGCCATCATCCACGCACATATTAACTTTGATGAAATGCCTTGGGTTTATCGAAAGTTAATAAAATGGATTTATCGAAAGGTTTTGTTCCAAATGGATTCGGTGATTTCGATTTGTGATGTGATGAAAAATGAATTAGATGAATATTTAGGGTTGAAAAATCATCCCAATCATTTGAGAATTTATAACCCTCACAATCTTGCTGAAATAAGAAGAATGTCGAAAGAAACACCAACTGATTTTGTTTTTTCTGATGAAAAAAAATACATTATATCCATTGGGCGATGGGCATGTTTGAAGAAATTGGATAATATTATTCAAGCGTTTTCACAATTAAAAAAAGATAATGTTGAATTGATTTTTCTTGGAAATGGAGAAGAAGAAATGCCTTTGAAAAAAATGACCAAAGAATTGAATTTAGAATCAGTTGTTCATTTTTTAGGGTACCGAGATAATCCATACCAATATCTTTCACGAGCTGATATTTTTATTTTAGCAAGTAATCGAGAAGGGTTGCCAAATATTTTAATTGAATCTATGATTTGTGGAACACCTGCTATTTCATCAGATTGTATTTCAGGACCAAGAGAAGTTCTTCACCCAACTTCAGACTTAAATATTTCACTAGAAGGCAAAATAGAGATAGGAACTCATGGTATTTTATACCCTGTGGGGAAAATTGAATTATTGACGGAAGCCATAAATTTATTATTGGAAAATGAGGGCTTATGTAATGAATTTATAAAAAAAGGATTTGAAAGATCAGAAGAATTTGATGACTTAAAAATCTCTCAAAAATATATAGAAAGTTTTCCTCCAAGTATATAAAATGGTGTGAGTTTTTTTAGGAATGGAGGTTCTTCCCATAGAGGATTTTTTTGAGTTAAAAAACAAAACCCTTGCAAATGATTGATTTGCAAGGGTTTATGTTTTTAAGTTAGTGGAGCTGCCGGGAGTTGAACCCGGGTCCAGACAAAGTAACTGAGAGCTTTCTACATGTTTATTTTCTATTCGATTTTCGAGAGATGACAAGGAAGAAACCAACCCGCGTCATCACCTTATTCTCTGAATTTCGCATTGTAGTCGAGATATCCTACGCAACTAGCCTAAGTGCTCTTTCGAGCGGGTATGATATGCGGCACGCTGTGTATTAGGCGTCAAGCGCACGGCACAAAGGCATCTAATTAGATTCTAATTAGGCTGCCATGGCGAATCGTTGATTGCCATTTGAAAGTTGTTAATTACTATTTGTTAACAGAGTAAGTAATTTTGCTCCGACATGCTTACTAACAGAAAATCTTTCCTGTCGATTCCAGTCAGCCCCGATATTTAATTTTGAATGATCTAATATCAAATTTTGAATCATTCGGAATAGCTCAAAACTCTTTTGTTCCGAGCGGTTGCAAAAGTAATAACATTATTGACGAATGTAAAGTTTCGAGAGACCGCTTTTATTTTTTTAATAGTTTAAATCCAACCTCTCTTCCCATTTTTTGAAAAATAGCTAAATTAATCCAAGACAATGCAAATTTTTCTAAAAGCTCTACTTGGTCACTTCCTCCAAAATCATAGCAATTTTCAAATCCACATTCTAAGGCTAATTGTTCGGCAATTTCTTTTCCTCTTTTGTTATCACCTGCCATAAACATATCTAAAGCAGTATCTCCAACTTTTGGAAATTTAATATTTTCAAAACCTGTAGAGTTAAAACATTTTACTACGGCTGCTTTGGTCAAGGTGGCAAAGGCATGAAATGCTGTTGGAAAACCTTCAGGCTTAGAACGTACCGCATTAGTTGCGTCTATGATTATTTTGCCTTCAAGATTTCCAAATTGTTTCGCTAAATCGGTGGCGATTTGTGGAGGGGTTGCTACCAAAATTACATCCGATAATTGAGCCGCTTCTGAAATGGTATGAGCTGAGGTACTTGGAAGTTGTAATAATTCTTTCCCTTTAAAATTTTTGATACTTCGCACGCCCAGATGAATTTGATGTCCTTTGTTTGCCCAATGTGTAGCAAGAGCACTTCCTATATTTCCAGTTCCGATAATTGCAATTTTCATTTTGTAATTTTTTTATTTAAAATTCTTTTCTTAAAAATACGCCGTAGTTTTCATTGTTTAATTTAAATCCATTTCCAAATTCTGAAATATTCATAGCTAGACCAAATTGAAATTTTCTATAATCTAAACCTAAACGAGCTCGCTGGGTACTTAGCAAATGGTCATTTTTTTTTACGGCGGTAAATAATTCAAGCGAAGTATATATTTTCCATTTTTCATTCAAGGCTGGTCGAAAGCGAATTATTGAAAACCAACTGTACACATTTTTAGCGGTTAAACTAATCGAAGGTAAAATGAAAATACTTATAGTTTTTGTTTTTTTATAAAAATGGATTCCTAAGTCCACATCGCTTCCAAAATTATCAATCCTCCCAATTAGACTTCCTCCAAAACCTTTTTTTATTGTATAATTTAGATAGGCACCAGAGAAAAAACTGATATTATTCTTTTCATCATTATAGGTAGGTCTAGCTCGAGTTCGACTAAAAAGGGTAGTTTGATATTTTTTATCAAAACTTTTCAAAAATTGAATATCTACAAAAACGAAATTATTTCCTGTCATAATTTCTACGCTTTGAGCACAACTTTTATGATAAAAAAACAATATAATTACAAGTATGATAATGTTTTTCATTGCCTATATTTGAGATGAGAAAAAAAGAGTTGATTGTTATTTTTAATAATCAATGACAATCAACTTATAAGAAATAAATTTATTTTTCTATCAATGCTTCAATAACCAATTGTGCAGCTACCGTACCTGAATTTTGTTGTTGTCCCGTAATTAAGTTTCCATCCTGAATGGCATATGGTGTAAAAGCTGGTTGTACAATAAAATGGGTGTTACTCAATTTTTTAGCATTATCTTCTATTCGGTAAGGTTGTATTTTTTGACCGACTGCTTGATCTGCAAAGTCTTCTTCACTATTAGCAAAACCTGTCCATTTTTTTCCTTCTACCAATAATTTTCCGTTCGATAATTTGGTATCAGTTAAAATCGTGGTTGAATGACAAACCGCAGCAGTTGGTTTTCCTGTTTCATAAAAGTTCGCAAAAAAGGTCATCAACTCTTTGTTATTTTTAAATGTGTACATTGGTGCTTGACCTCCAACCAAAAAAATTGCATCGTAATCATGTGGATTTACTTTGCTCAATTTTTTAGTCGTTTCGGTTAAGGTCATTAAATTAGGCGAATTGATAAAACCCATGCTTATAATGTCGGAGGCAGAATATCCACTTGCATCTCTGGGGTCAGAGTAACCGTCAAACTCTATTTTGCCTCCTTTAAGACTTGCAATAGTCACCTCTAAACCTGCTTCTGTGAATTCTTTGTATGGATGGGTTAGTTCGGCTGCCCAACATCCAATAGGCCAACCTGTTTGTTTTGACACAGAAGGATTAGAGGCAATCATTAATACTTTTTTCTTTTTGTCATTAGCATTAGTATGACCATAGGCATGGCCTACTTTTTCTTTAATTTTATTCTTTTCCATTGATTTGTTTTTTAATGATGAACTTTGATTTTGAGATTGACAAGAGAAAGATGTCATTCCTAATATTAGGATTAAAACTAAGTTTGAAAATGATTTCATAATTTGAATTTTTAATTTAAAATTGAATGTTATGATGCAAAACTAGGTGGCATAATTCTTTATATTTATTCGAAACTTGCCTTAGGTTTTTTTCTAAGAAAACTTATTAAAAATTTATACATAGGTACAATTCTATACTATCTTTGTTGCTATACATACCCAAAAGTGCGATACTAACTTTTTGGAAAGTATATTGATAATCAATGAGTTATAAATTATGCCTGAATTTTTATATCAAAACAAACTCTACTACAACCCAGTAGAATTTGCTATCGACCACATTGGTGGGACTTGGAAAATGCCAATTCTCTGGAGACTCAAAGACAAGACTTACCGTTATGGAGAGTTAAAAAAATCTATCAATCATATTTCTGATAAAATGCTAACAACGCATTTACGTCAATTGGAAAAAGACGGGTTGGTACATCGAAAGGTCTATGCTGTGGTTCCACCCAAAACGGAATACTCGATTACAGAAAAAGGGAAATTAGCAATACCAATAGTCGAGGCAATTCGAAATTTTGGATTAAAATTAATGGAGATGGAAGGAATTTCGATGAAGGATCATGTAAAAAAGAAAAAGTAATAAGTCTGTTTAAGTTCATCCTTACACTTTTTGGGTATAAAATCTAATTTTGAAACTAAAAAGAATACTGAATCGTTGTCATTCTCGTATATTCGCAGCCAAAATGATTTAAGGGTGTTTTAAAAGAATAGAGATTTAATATTCATGATACACTCAAAGTTTGTTATTCAAAATACTAAATTGATAATATGTCAGATCCAAAAAGATATTTAGTTACTTCCGCTCTTCCATACGCCAATGGTGAATTACACCTTGGACATCTGGCTGGGGCTTATTTGCCAGCTGATATTTATGTGCGTTATTTGCGATTGCAGGGGAAAGATGTAGCATACATTTGTGGCTCTGATGAAAATGGAGCAGCGATTACTTTGCGTGCAAAAAAAGAAGGAATTACGCCTCAAGAAATAGTCGATAAGTATCATAATTTATTTAAAACGACTTTTGAGAAATTAGGTATTTCATTCGATTATTATCATCGAACGAGTGCGCCTTTACATCATGAAACTGCTCAAGGTTTTTTCAAAAAATTATTGGAGAAAGGAGATGAGTTTGAAGAGAAAGTAAGTGAGCAATATTATGATGAAGGCTTCGATCAATTTTTAGCAGATAGATATATCATCGGAACTTGCCCAAATTGTAGCTATGATAAAGCCTATGGAGATCAATGTGAAAACTGTGGAAAAGATCTGTCTCCAACGGAATTGATTAATCCAAAATCGACATTAAGTGGCAATAAGCCAATTTTAAAATCTACCAAACATTGGTTTTTTAAATTAGATAAACACGAGGCATGGTTAAAGGAATGGATAGAGGAAGGAACGCTTAATGGCGAACCTCATCACAGCGTAAAGTCTTGGAAAAATCACGTGGTTGGACAATGTAAATCTTGGTTGGACGGAGGATTGTTGCCTCGTTCTATTACGCGAGATTTGGACTGGGGAATTCCAGTTCCAGTTGAAGGAGCAGAAGGAAAAGTCCTTTACGTTTGGTTTGATGCGCCAATTGGTTATATCTCTTCTACTAAACAATGGGCTGCCGAAAATGGAAAAAACTGGGAAGATTATTGGAAAAGCGATGAGGCAGAATTAGTACATTTTATTGGGAAAGACAATATTGTTTTTCATTGCATTGTTTTCCCTGCGATGTTGAAAGCGCATGGTGAGTACAACTTACCTGTGAATGTTCCTGCCAACCAATTTTTAAATTTTGAAGGGGATAAATTTTCCAAATCGAGAGGTTGGGGAATCGAACAAGATGAATATTTAAGAGTCTTTGAAAATTTTGAAAATAAAGAAGATGCCTTGCGTTATTCCTTGATTCGAAATATGCCTGAGAACAAGGATAGCGATTTCAAATGGGATGACTTCATAGATTTTCATGATAATGAGTTGGTCGCAAATGTGGGAAATTTCATCAATCGAGTAGTTGTTTTGACTAACAAATATTTCGATGGAAAAGTACCTTCTGTTGATGTAGATTTAAAAGAGATTTTAGCGGAAGTGGAAGTTTTGACTCTACGATTATGTCAGGAAATTGAAAATTTCCAATTCAAACCTGCAGCAAGTACTTTGATGGAAATATCAAGTTGGGGAAATACTTATTTGCAAGATGCTTCACCTTGGACAATTTACAAAGCTGATCCTGAAAGTGAAAAAATCAAAGAGACGATGCTCGTAAGTTTACAAATCGTTGCTTTGTTAGGTGTTTTAACCAAACCATTTCTGCCATTTTCTTCTGATAAAATTCAAGGATTGTTGAATTTGACTGAAGTGCAAAATGGAGACTTAGTTGAAATTTTGGAACGTCTCCAAGATGGAAATCCAATCTTAGAGGCTGGTAGTCAAATTGGTGAGCCTAGTTTGCTTTTTGCAAAGATCAATGATCGAAAAGATACTTCTCGATTAGAAATCGTCAATGCACAAAAAGAAAAATTAGTAGCTGCTCTCGAAGCTAAAAAAGCAAGCGAACGAGCTCCTGTCAAAGATGAAATCACGTTCGAAGATTTTACTAAACTAGATATTCGAACAGGAACGATCATTGAAGCTGAAAAAATGAAAAAGGCGGACAAGCTTTTAAAAATAAAAGTGGACTTAGGTTTTGAAGAAAGAACGGTCGTTTCAGGTATCGCAAAATTTTACAAACCTGAAGACATCGTCGGTCAACAAGTCTTGCTTCTGGCAAATCTTGCTCCTCGAAAAATGAGAGGGGTGGAGTCACAAGGAATGATTTTGATGGCTGAAAATGAGAAAGGGGAATTGAGTTTTGTGAGTGCAGATAAGAAAGGAGAAGCAGAGTGGGGGAATGGATTTGGAGTGAGTTAAATATTTTCCTTTTGATAAAAAAAATAGGTGTTATTGTTTTTACAATAACACCTATTTTTTTGAATGAAAATTAATTTATCTCATTTTCGGTCTTCTCCTCTTCCCACCTGGCTGCATCATATTTCTTCGACCTTGACCCTGCGCATTTTTCATTTGACCTCTTTGTTTGAAAGCCAAATCAAATTGAGCAATTTGATCTTTAATTTGTTGCTGAGTTACTTTTAATTTTTTAGCATTCATGAAATAAACTTTTGCAGCATTCCATTTTTGCTTTTGAGCATTGATATTAGCCAGTTGTAATTGTACCATAGCTTTCTCATCATCAGTTGGCAAGTCGATTGCTTCTGCTTTTTTGAAATATGCTTCAGCAGCATTATTATCTTTATTATTCATCGCCAAAGAACCTTTGAGGATGTTGTAAAAAGCTTGATTTGTCTTGTATAAATATTCTGGTTTCCAAGTCAAATTAAGTCGCTCTTCCGCTTCCTCAAATTTCATTTCTTGGACTAATTGAGCTGCTGATTGAACAGTTCCAAGCATAATGTAACTAGCCAGAAGTCCTATTCCAACAAGGATAAAAGGGAGGGCGTACCAAAAGCCTTGAAAAATCGCTAATAAAATACCTCCGACTAAAAACAAGGCGATTAATGCAAATTTGAGTTTTATATTAATTGAAAACATTGTATTATTATTTTTAAATATAAGTTTAAACCATTGATTCTCAACGGGCTGCAAAGATACGGATTACCTTTCAATTTCATAGAAAAGTTGAACTAAACCAGTTGAATAAGTTTTGCTATCAGTTAATTTCAATTTTTTGGGAAGATCTATTTTCTCAAATAAAGGTTTTCCATTTCCAAGAATTAATGGATGAACAGCAATCATTAATTCATCAACGAGATCCAAATTAATCATAGCGGTCGTCAAACTTGCTCCTCCAAAAAGCCAAATATCTTTTCCTTCTGAATTGATTATTTTTTTGACTTCCTCTGCGATATCTCCACTAATTATTTTAGGGCCGGTTTCGCTATTTTTTAATGTATTTGAAAAAACGATTCGTTGTTTATCTGGAAATGCTTCAGGAGCCATTTCCAATAATTGAACATAACTTTTTCGTCCAAAGAAAATGGTATCAATTCGATTTAGGAAATCAGTCATTCCATAATCTTGATCGGTAAAACACCACTCTATTTCACCATTCGCTCCTTCGATAAATGAGTCAAGCGTGGTGCATAAATTCAAAATAATTTTTCTCTTTTTCATATTCTTCCTTTTAATGCTTCTCCTAGTTTTTTCAAATTTTCCTTAATCATCAAATCATCGGAATTAAAAGATTCGGCTTTGATTCTATATTCATTTGCTTTTTGATACTCCTTTTTAACAAAATGAACGTGCGCAATGTTTATCGCTACTAATGCATTATCCGTTGCACTTCGCAAACCTAGGTTCAATGCTTGCTTTAAATGTTGCTCGCCAAAACCAGTTTGTTTTTTTTGCAAAGCAATCATTCCTAAAACGAAATAGTAATATGCTCGATGACTTTTTAATAAAAAATCAGGACGCTTGGTTTGTAAAATTAAATTTTCTGCAGTATCCACATCACCTTTGTTTAATCTCCCAAAAGCCAACATTACATTTCCAAATAAAAAATGCGTAGCCAATATAATCAAACCAGACAAGTACATATACCAAGCGGAACTAAATCCAACTTTGAAATGAATAAGTGCTCCCAAGGCAATGATCACAACTCCAATTAAAAATCTAATTCTTGCAAAAAACATAATTTTATAATGGTTAATGATGAACGGTGAACGGTTAATCCGTGGAGGTGTTAATAATTAACAGTTAATCGTACACCGTTAAATTTAACAGCATCCAGTTTCCTTTCACATCCAAATAGCTTCCTTCTGGAAAAATTGCTTTAAAATCTTTATGATAAAAAACCTTCGTTCTTTCAATATCTTTTGGATGATTCGCTAAACGATTAAATAACAAAATACCATCATCAATTACTAATGATTTTAATTTTTTTAAAAAATCATCACCCTCAAATTCTTCAGGAATAATGTCATCTATAAAGACATCCATACAAACTAAGTCAAATTTTTGTTCCGTTTGCATCACGTAAGCAAAAGCATCTGCGCAGATCATTTGGATATTTGATTCGAGTTGAGGTAAGGCATATTTGGAGGCAAGGTAGATGACTGATTCGTCAATTTCGACTGCAGTATAATTATATTTTTTTCCAAAGTTTTTTTCCAACATCAAAGGAATACTTCCCAAACCTAATCCTAAAATTAACACATTTTTAATAGGATATTTATCCAAGTCAACCTTTTTGAATGCTTCAAAAAAATTGTCGTACAAATCTTCAAAGGAATAAATTGCATTAGCAGTCGATAATTGATATCGGCCTCGACTTAGACTTACGTATAAATGTGGATTGATTTCACTCGGCGCACTCTCGATATGAAATTCGAAAAAGTAACTCAGTAATTTTTTCCAAAAAGGAGGTTGGATTGGTTCGATGATAATTTTTTTTGAGGAGTCAGGAGTGAGATTGGTCGCTGTGCTTCCGGTCAAGAGTCAGGCGCTTCTTGTTACTCCCCAATATTGAACTATGGGAAAAAAACGAAACTCCTGACTCTTGACTTCTATTTCTCCCAACTTCGATTCTCAGAAGTTAGTTCAAATACTTTTTCAAGAATTTTTCTTTCCATTTCGTTAAACTCAATTTTCCGACGTTCCATCACTTTTTCAGCAGTATCAAAAGCTTTGTCAGTTCTGTAGGTCTTTAATCCTCCTGATCCACCCCAAGTGAAAGAAGGGATAAAATTCCGAGGATAACCTGCTCCAAAAATATTGGAAGAAACACCAACAACAGTTCCAGTAGTAAACATAGTATTAATTCCAGTTTTACTATGATCGCCCATAATTAAACCGCAAAATTGCAAACCAGTTGGAACAAAACGTTCACTTGGATAATCCCAAATTTTGATATTAGCATAGTTATTTTTCAAATTTGAAGTATTCGTATCAGCACCTATATTACACCATTCCCCCAGAACCGAATTCCCCAAATACCCTTCATGACCTTTGTTCGAGTAACCTGTAAGAATAGAATTATTTACCTCACCACCAATTTTAGAGTATGGCCCAACAGTTGTTGCACCATAAATCTTTGAGCCCATTTTTACGGTAGAATGGTCGCATAAAGCGAATGCACCTCGAATCATTGAACCTTCCATCACCGTGGCATTTTTTCCAATAAAAATTGGGCCAGTAGATGCATTCAAAATCGCACATTCAACAGTTGCACCTTCTTCGATAAAAACATTTTCAGGAGCAATTACTTGATTGGTTTTAGAAATTGGAGCTGAAATTCTATTTTTTGTCAACAAATCAAAATCCTCTTGAATAGCTGCTCCGTTGATTGTAAAAATATCCCACAGATTATTGATTTTGAGAAAAGGAGTATCGGCCACATCAAACCCACCTAATTCTTCGATTTCATCATTATTAATTAAATGTTCAAATTGGTGTTCATCTAATCGAGTTGCAATCAATTCGCCATCTTTTAACAAAGCTTCATTTGGAGATAATTCTTGAATCAATTGAACCAACTCTGGCGAAGGCAAAACCGATCCATTAATAACAATATTATCTTCTTCGATATGAATTGGAAATTTGTCTACTAAATAGTCTTGAGTAATGTGGGAGATATTATCCACATGAAGGTGACGTTGCCATTTTTCTTTAATCGTCAAGATCCCAACTCGCAATTCTCCCACCGGGCGAGTAAAAGTAAGTGGCAATAAACGTTCTCGGACATCGTCGTCAAAAAGTATAATATTTGGCATAGCAGTTTTATGTGTGTTTTTTTTGTAAAAATATTCTTTTCAACTATGTTTTTAGAGAATAATGGTAAATAATTTTTCTAAGTATCAGTACTCTACCGAGTCTTGTAAATAATACGGGGCTCGGGAGAGTACTGATACTTAGAAAAAAAAAAGTCTTGAACACGAATGTTCAAGACTTTTTTTCAAGAAAAGAAATAAAGAGTGGAAATTATTCCGCTGCGTTTTCATCTTGTTCTTGAGCTGTAGGATTAGCTTCAGCGAATTTTGCAAATTTCTTATTAAATTTATCAATTCGACCAGCTGTATCCACAAACTGCATCTTTCCAGTAAAAAATGGGTGAGAAGCTGCGCTAATCTCCATTTTGATAAGTGGGTAAGTTGCACCTTCAAATTCTACAGTTTCTGATGTATCTGCACAAGATTGAGTGATGAATTCTACATCGTTAGAGATGTCTCTAAAAACCACTTTTCTATAATTCTTTGGATGAGTATCTTTTTTCATGTTAATTTCTTTTTTTCAAAATTGGAGTGCAAAGATAAGTTTATTAATGTTGAATTAAAAATGAAAAGGGCATCTTTTTTTATCAAAAACATTATTTTTTATTAATTATTAGGGAAAAATGCATCTTCGAAGTGTTTAATCGCAAAATTTTGCTCATTTTTATAAATAATCGAAATGATATCAAACCGAATTTCCCAATCATGTTCGATCTTTCGCATGTAAGCAGCTCCTGCAGAAGCCAATAAACCTTCCTTTTTTTGATCGACTGCAATTTCAGGTTCTCCGTAGTGATTATTATTTCGAGTTTTTACTTCTATAAATACCAAAATAGCTCCATCCTTGGCAATGATATCCACTTCCGCTCGACGATATCGCCAATTGATTTCCAAGATTTGAAAACCTTTTTGTTCTAAAAAAGAAACGGCGAGTTCTTCTCCACGTTTCCCAAGTATGTTATTCCAAGCCATGCCGCTGGTTCCCTAAAATGGGACGTTTTGGTGAAATATTTGGAAGCATTTGAAGTTTTCATTTTCAAAGAAGATTATGATTTAGCTTCCTCTGTCGAGTCGAATATCGGAAAATATCTTTATTTTCGCCGCAAAAAGGGAATGTTTATTAAAAAAATGAAATTTCTCTTTTGCCTATTTAAAAAACCACTAAAAAAGATTAACCGTTAAGCATTAACAGTTAACCGTTAAAAAAATCATGTCTGATAAAATAAATCCAACAAGAACAAATGCTTGGAAAAAATTAAAAAAGCATCATCAAGAAATGAAGCGTGTACAAATGAAAGATTTGTTTGCAAATGATGCACGTAGATTTCAAAAATTCTCATTGACATTTGAGGAGATGTTGGTTGATTTTTCCAAAAATAGAATGACCAAAGAAACTTTCAAACTATTGTTAGAATTAGCGAAAGAGACTAATCTCAAGACTGAAATCAAAGCAATGTTTGCAGGTGAAAAAATAAACAAAACAGAAGGTCGAGCAGTTTTGCACACCGCTTTGAGAAATCGTTCGAAACGAGCCGTCAAAGTAGATGGAAAAAATGTGATGCCTAAAGTGAATGAAGTATTGGAGCAAGTAAAAGTTTTTTCGAATAAAGTCATTTCTGGAAAATGGAAAGGCTACACTCGAAAAAGAATTACAGATATCGTAAATATCGGAATTGGAGGAAGTGATTTAGGGCCGGTGATGGTAACTGAAGCATTGAAACCATATTGGAAAAAGGGGATGAATGTACATTTTATTTCGAATGTGGATGGAACTCATGTGAAAGAAACTTTGAAAGATTTATCTCCTGAAACAACACTTTTTATTATTGCTTCTAAAACTTTTACGACACAAGAGACGATGACAAATGCGCGATCAGCTCGTGATTGGTTTTTGAAAAAAGCGAAAAAGAAAGATTATATCAAAAAGCATTTCGTTGCAGTTTCGACGAATCAGGAAGGAGTAGAAAAATTCGGAATTGCAGCTGAAAATATGTTTGGATTTTGGGATTGGGTCGGAGGTCGATATTCGTTAACTTCTGCGATTGGATTGTCGATTGCGTGCACAATAGGCTTTGAAAGTTTCGGAGAACTATTGGATGGTTTTCATGCAATGGATAAACATTTTGAGAAAACTCCTTTTGAAAAAAATGTTCCTGTTTTGCTAGCGTTGATTGGTATTTGGTATAATAATTTTTTTGGAGCGGAGACAGAAGCGATTTTACCTTATGACCAATATTTGCATCGTTTTTCAGCCTATTTTCAACAAGGAAATATGGAGAGCAATGGAAAATTTGTAGATCGAAATGGAAAGAAAGTAAACTATCAAACTGGGCCTGTTGTCTGGGGAGAACCAGGGACGAATGGGCAACATGCTTTTTATCAATTAATCCATCAAGGCACAAAATTAATTCCTTGCGATTTTATTGCACCTGCTAATTCACACAATCCAATTGGCGATCATCACGTAAAATTATTATCGAATTTTTTCGCTCAGACGGAAGCGTTGATGAATGGAAAAACGAAAGCAGAAGCAACTGAAGATTTAAAAGCAGATGGAAAAACGAAAGATGAAATTGCGAAGCTTTTACCTTTTAAAATTTTTGAAGGGAACAGACCAACGAATTCTTTTTTAGTAAAAAAAATAACGCCACGTGCACTTGGTAGTTTGATTGCGATGTATGAACATAAGATTTTTGTGCAAGGAATCATTTGGAATATCTATAGTTTTGATCAATGGGGAGTGGAACTTGGCAAGCAATTAGCTAAAAAAATATTACCAGAATTAGAAGATGAAAAAGCTGTAAAATCACATGACTCTTCTACGAATGGTTTGATTAATAATTATAAAAAAATGCGAAGTTAATAGAGGTGAATTAGAGGTAATAAGTGATGAGCTTTTACGAGCAAGATATACACCATTCATGAGTTCTGACTCATCACTAAAATAAGATTTTTATGAAAAAAGTTTTTCCAATAAAAGGAGCAGTTCAGAATTATGCTTGGGGAGGAAAAGAATTTATTCCTAAGTTGATGGGAGTGCAAAATTCTGATGATCAGCCTTTTGCAGAAATTTGGCTGGGCGCACATCAGCGAGGTCCAGCGATGCTGAGAATGGATGGTAAAGACATTTCGTTAAAAGATTTTTTAGAAAAGAATCCAAATGTATTAGGTGAAAAAGTGATTAAGCAGTTTGGAAAAACATTACCTTATTTATTCAAGGTTTTGGATGTAAATCAAATGCTTTCTATTCAAACTCATCCTACTAAAGAGGCTGCAGTAAAAGGTTATTATTCCGAAGAAAAAACAGGAATTCCAATCACCGCATTTGACAGGAATTACAAAGATGACAATCACAAACCAGAAGTGATGGTTGCGTTGACGGAGTTTTGGTTGTTACATGGATTCAAATCTTTAGAAGCGATTGAAGAAGTTCTAAAGTCTGTTCCGGAATTTAAAATGTTGTTGGAATACTATCAAAGGATTTTGCAAAAAGAAGTGGACAATAAACTATTTCATTTTTATAAAAATCTGATGGAGATGTCGCAAAAGATGGTGGATGAAATATTGCAGCCACTAGCAGAACGATTAAGTTTAGATTTTGTCGTGGGAAAAATTTCGAAAAGTAGTCCTGATTATTGGGCAGCTTTAGCATTCCGAGATAACATGTTGGAAGGAGGTCATTTTGATCGAGGGATTTTTTCAATTTATATTTTTAATTTAGTTTGCTTGCAAAGAGGTGAAGGAATTTTTCAAGATGCAGGAATTCCACATGCATACCTCGAAGGAGTGAATATGGAATTGATGGCGAACTCTGATAATGTTTTTCGTGGAGGTCTGACAGTTAAACATGTTGACGTAAAAGAATTGTTAGAACATATGGTTTTCGAACAGGTGACTCCAAATATTTTGACTGGAACTGAAATTGAAAGAGGAGTGAAAGTATATAAAACATCTGCTCCAGATTTTGAGTTGACTCGAATTTTACTCAAAGACTTTCAAGCGTATAATTGTACCGAAGCAAAATCTCCTGAGACCTTAATTGTGATGCAGGGTGAAGTAATTGTGCAAAGTGGAAAGGAGGAATTTCGATTGGAAAGGGGAGGAGCATTTTTTGCATCGAGTGGTTCAGAATACACCTTGGTGAGTGATGGGACGAGTGAGGTTTTTAAGGCTGCTGTGCCTTGATTTTTTGAATATCCAACACAGAACAAGGAAATTCCTTAGCGAATTGGTGAGTGTTCGATATTAATTTTTTTTTATAATTCGATATTAATTTTTTTCTTAATTTTACCGAATGGCTTATCAAACGAATTCTGGAGATTTTTTCGATTACTTGACACAGCTTCTAGTCGAAAATAAAGTGAGCGAAATGGTTCAAATCCTTTCGGATGCTACGTCTTCTGATCCTACCTTGAATGGAGATTTGAAATTTTTGAAACTCAGAGTGAATAAAAAGTTGATGGTTCCTGCGGGTGGAATTGGAGGTCCTCCAAAGACACAAATTCAAGATGTCATTAAGTTGGTCAAAGAATTAAAGAATGCTCACTATCGTCGAAATGTGAAAGTGAATACTTTGACAGAGCCTTCTAAAAATGCGATAAAGCAATTTTCTAAAAATAATAATACTGGTTCTTCTTACAAAAAGAAACGATCGGTTTGGCCTTGGATTTTCCTTTTATTATTGTTGGGGGGAGGTGCTGCTAGTTATTACTTTAAAGATCAGATTTTACAAAATAAATATGTGAAACAGATTATCCCAGAAGGATTCTTATCCAGCAATAATAATAGTGCTTCTGAAATAAATAAAGCTATACCTGAAAAACCAAAAAAGAAATCTCCAAAAAAGCAAACTACGACTCCCAAGAAAAAAGATGTTAAACCTTCTTCTACCATGAGTTCTGGAATCGGAAGATACTATATTCAAATTGCGAGTTACTCAGAGCTTGACCAAGCAAAAAGCAAACGTAAACGAGTGGCGATGAGTTTTGATCGTGCTATTATTTTGCAAAAAGACTTAGGAGGGAAACCAAACTATAAAATAGTTATTCCAGGTTTTACTACGAGAGAAAATGCAGAAGATTTTCACGATGATCGGAAAGTAGATAAATTGTACAATGGTGCTTTTATTCAACCATTTAGTAGTAGTTGTGGTAACATGTCTGAGGTGGAAGAAAATATATATAGCTGCAAATAAGAAGTTGATCGGTTGATTTGAAAAATGGAAAATCAGGCGGTTACGAATATTGCCAATGTGACTTTCATAAATTTAAAATCAGTCATTAAAGATGAATATCGAACAACTAAAATATCCTATCGGAAAATTTCAAATTCCCGAATCTGTTTCTCCCCAAGATATTTCAAATTGGATTTCTATCATCGAATCTGCACCTACTCAAATCGAAGCAGCCGTTGAAGGATTAACGGACGAACAATTGAATACTCCTTATCGACCTGAAGGTTGGACTATCCGTCAAGTCATACACCATTTGCCTGATAGCCATATGAATAGTTATATTCGATTCAAATGGACATTGACGGAAGATTCGCCAGTCATCAAAGCTTACGATGAAAGACTGTGGGGGGAGTTGGAAGATGGAAAAAATGCACCTATTGGAATGAGTGTGCAATTATTAAAAAGTTTACATGCACGTTGGGGCGTTATGTTGAAAAATTTAAGTGAGGCAGATTTAGAAAAATGCTTCACACATCCTGAATCTGGAAACCTAATTTCTCTAAAAACAATGGTCGCTTTGTATGCTTGGCATAGTCAACATCATTTGACACATATCACTTCTTTGAAAGAAAGAATGGGGTGGTGAGTCAAAACCAAATCACACTTTATCTCTTCGCTTCCTTCTCAATTTCCTCCTCTCCATATCACTCAATGTTTTAAAAAGCTCTTGATTTATTTTCTCCACAGGTTTGATTAAAGTCCCATCGCCTCGATAGTAATAATTGACGGTGTAAGGAAATGGACGTAAAGGTTGCAGACCTTCATGCGTTCGAATGACAAAAGCTTTTTTACCTCCTATACCTGCGACTTTTACAGGTTCTCCATTTTTTTCTACAGTCAATTCTTCTTGGTGAACAAAACCAAATTCCGCATAAAATTTTTGTTTTTGGGAAAATGGTAAAGAAGATATAGTATTCAATTTTGCATCAAAAAGATTACCATCTAAATTACCTTTTTGTACCTCTGCACTTTTATCAGAATAATAATAATAGACTGGGCAAAAAGTAAAATATTCCCCAAATGTTTTTATAATATCAGTATGAAATTGAGCCATCGTTGCACTTTCTTTTTTGGCTAAATCATTTTTTCCCATCTTTTTTAATTTTGCAATTTTAGCCTCATTCGTTGGAAGTCGAATGAGCATTACGCCTGATTTCATATTATTTAGTTGCTCGGTGGCAGTGTCTTTTCGTAAGTTGAGATTTTTACAATTAGAAAAAGCAGTAAGCATAAAAATGGCTAGAATGATTCTGAAAGTCATAGTTGAGTTTTTTTAACGTGCTTTAATTTTGCAATGTTTTTATTTAATCCCTAAGTTTTAAGTCAGTTTGAAACTTCTGAATTAAATAAGAACAATTAGGAACAATAATGTTATGTAAAAATTGAGAATAAAACTTAGAAATTAATACCATATGGAAGTGAAAAGTCAGTTTTTTGATTAGAGTAAAAAATAATTAAAAGGAAGATCCAATTTAGATGATAAAATTTCATCCCTTTTTCTCAATCATTCGTCTTTAAAAACTTTACAATATTGTTCACAAACACTAATTTGCAAACGTTTTTCGTTCCGAAATGAGGTTTTCAATTCATTTCTTAAGGATTTTTCAATTAAAACATTTTATGAAAAAATTTCTTCAAACTACTTTCCTTTTTGCTATTCTGATTTCATTCACTAGTTGTTTTGATGTGACGGAGGAAGTAAAAATGAATGCAAATGGCTCGGGCGAATTACGATTAAATATAGATCTCAGTCAAAGTAAAGGTAATCTTGCAGGTTACATGGAGGCAGGCGAAATCAACGGAGTAGAAATTCCTTCCAAAGCTGAAATAAAAAAAGAGATAAAAAAACTAAAAAAAGCTTTATCCAAAATAAAGGGTATATCGAAAGTTAAAGCGAAGAGTGACTTTGATGACTTTGTATTTGAAGTAACGGCGAATTTTGAAAATATGAAAGCGTTAAACAAAGCGATCAATGCCTCCGTTAAAACATTTAACCAAACTCCTTTTCCACTACCTCGATTTAAGCATTTTTCTTTTAAAGAAAATAAATTCTCTCGACTTTTTGAATATACAGATGAGCGATTTACCCAAGAAGAGTTTGACGGAATGATGAGTGTCGTACGATATTTGATGGAATCAGCTAAAGTGGTGAGTATTTATCGTTTTGAGGAATCAGTTAAAAGTATTTCAAACTCAAAAGCTATAGTTTCTCCTTCCAAAAAAGCAGTAATGCTCGAAGGGAATATTGCAGAATTTGCAACAGGGAAAAAGACTTTAGAAAACCATATTTCATTTTAATATAAATAAAACCACCCTCTACCATGGAAACATCAACGCTAAATTATTTTTTTTACCATAAACTATTAAAAACCAATTCGATGAAATTTTTTAGAAAAACTGCGCTATTATTTTTACTCTTTGTCGCAGCAATGAGTGTGCAAGCTCAAAATTTAAAACAATACATTCCAAGTGATGCGACATTCGTAGTAAGTATGGACTTAGCTAATTTGGATAGCAAAATTAGCTTTGATAAGCTAAAAGAATTTGACTTCTACAAAGAAGGAATGAAAGAATTCGATAAGGAAATGAACCGGGAAAGTAAAGAACTCGCTGCGGCATTTAAAAACCCATCTGCTTATGGGATAGATGTGATGAATGAGTCTTTTATGTTTGGAAATATTTCAAAAGAATCTTCTCTTTTTGGATTTGTGTTTAATATTTCTGACAATAAGAAGTTTACTAAGTTTTTTAAGGATAATATTGTTCCAGAAGTAGAAGCAGAAGTAGAAGGAACGGTGATGGGGGTGATGGGCAAATTCCAAACGATGACAGGAGACAATGGGACGACTTTCGCCTGGAATGACAGAGTTGGAATCCTCGTAGGTGGAGAACCAAATGCTGGAACTGATGAATCAGTTGTTAATAGTTTTGTTAAAAAAGTATTGAATGGTTCAGCGAAGAATTCATTCATGAATGATGCTCGATTCAACAAAGCAACAAAAGGAAGAAAAAGCGACATGCGCATGTGGATGGATTACAATTGGGTGATCGATATGCAAATGGCGGGCAATGAAATGGCTGGCGTACCTGGAATGGAGACAATGATGGCATCAATGAAAGAATTGTACAAGGATTCTGATTATTTGTTAGAATTGAATTTTAAT
>CAJQQY010000351.1 GCA_905480595.1 uncultured Saprospiraceae bacterium
TTCCTAGGTGAAAACCGATTCCCAAATTAGGCTGCAAGGTATAAATAAAATTATCAGGATTCACATCATCCCTCGCTTTTTGAATATTGCTAATACCTCCGCGAAGAAATAAAAAATCCGAATATCTAGCTTCAAAACCCAAATGTGGGTCAACTTGCATCGGCCCAGCCGATATCAAAACATTCCGTTGTCCATCAGTTGTAAAATCAAAATCGATCTCAGTTACGAGGGAAATTTTACGGCTAAATTGTTTCACCCAAGCTGCTCCCAAAATAATTCGAGGGGTCGTAATTTCTAAAGTACTTGTTGGAATTTCATTTCCTGTTCGAAGAAAAACATCTCTTTCATCATCTGACAAATTGAATTTCCAACCATTAAAAGTAAATGAAATATCACGAGCCATCAAACCAAATCTCCAGTCGCCCATTTTATATTGTGAACCCAGATCAATTCCAAATCCCCACGAGTTTCCAAAAGTTCCAATCACTCTTCGAATGATTTTAGCATTACCTCCAACTGACAAATTTTTAACTGGCAGCTTTTGAGCATAAGAAAAAATCAACGCATAATCTGCTGCTGAAAACTCAGACACATTATCATAATTGATCGAGCCATCAGGGCTCACTAAATAAAATGTATTTGGAATATTATCGATTCCCAATCGAATGAGGGAAAAACCAAAAGTGGATTCTTTTTTAGGATCTGTATTGATTTTTTTAGCAATACCGAGGTAGTCATATTTTGCAATTCCAGCAAACCATTCTGCATGCATTGCAGACACTTGAAATGGTTTATTCAATTCAGTCAAACCAGCAGGATTCCAAAACCCTTCGTGAACATCACTCACATTTGCCACTACAGCATTTCCCATCCCATGTGCTCGGGCACTCACTCCAATAGTTAAAAACTCATTGCTATATTTTGGAGTTTGGGCAACTATCTCAAAAGCAAAAAGACTTAAAGTAAAAAACAAAACTGTTCGGTAAAATGGGTTCATTTATTTAGTTTGACTTCTGACTTACCTTTTTAAAATATTTAAAATCAAGATCCAATACCATAGAAATTACGTGAGAATAAGTTCCATTTGCATTATCTCCAATATCTGTAAATGCATAATCTAGGCGAAATTTATACAATTTTAAACCTACTCCCATATTCGGTTGCATCGTCCAAAATCGCTCTCCTCCAATATCTGAATCTTCTTGAACATTATTGATTCCTGCTCGCAAAAATACGAATTTTTTATAATCTGCTTCAAAGCCAATCGTTGGATCAAAGCTAAATGGGTAAGAACTAATCAAGGTATTTCTTTTACCATCCATAAACATAGTCATGTCCACTTCAGTAGTTAACCCAACTTTTCCAAAGTCAAATTTATGAGCTGCGGCTAAAGTAATTTGAGGCCGAGTCACCTCTAAAGATTTGATCGGAATAGTGTTGTCTGTTAAATCTAAAACCACTTTTTCATCTTCCGTAAAATTAAAAGACCAAGCATTAAATGTATTGGAAATGTCTTTAAGCAATGCTCCAAATTTCCATTTTCCAACATGATATTGAACTGACGCATCTAATCCAAAACCCCAAGAAGTTGCAAATGGGCCAATCGAACGATGAACCACTTTTACATTTCCTCCTAAAAATAATTGCCCTCGATCAGTATGAACTTTTTGAGCATAGCTAAATAAAAAAGCATAATCTGCTGCTGAGAATGGTTTGATATTATCATAATTTACCGAGCCGTCATCTTCGTAAAGACTCAAAGTATTTGGAATATCATCGATTCCAAATCGAATCATTGACAAGCCTAAAGCTCGTTTGTTATTATCGAAAGGCATCGCAAATCCCAAATAATCATACTTCCCAATTCCGCCAAACCACTCTGCATGTTGTGCACCAACTTGAATTCCTTTGGTCATATCGATAGATGCCAATGCTGCTGGATTCCAAAACCCAGCCGTCACATCATCAACCGATGCCACAAAAGAATTCCCCATCGCCTGAGCTCTTGCACTCAATCCGATTGATAAAAATTCATTACTATATTTTTGAGAAAATGACCATTGAGAACTCAAAGTCATAAAAATTAAAACAATTACACATTTTTTAAGGTTGTCAAGCTGTTGCATTTCTTTATTAGTTTAAATCTTAGAGGGGTAATTCTAAGAAGATTTATTTTTTTAAAACGGCAAAAGTTAGTTTGGAGTATTTGTTAAAAAGATTATTTCAATTTCCATTGCAATTGATAATTCCATTACAATTGACATTTTCATCATCTTAGATTAAATCAATATATGTACCAATAGTGAATTCCTAGTGATATTGTCAATAACTTCTTCAATTTTTGCCAAAAAAACGAAAAAAAGCGGTCACTATTTGCTTTTTAATGTCAGCTAAAAAACAAAGGTATTGAATAAAAAAATTACTGCTTATCTTTACATTTATTTTTAAAGAAAAATTTTAATATGAAAAAATATTTATTCTTACTTCTTCTTACATTTTCTGCTTTCCAAATCAATGCTCAAGTAGCCTTCAACATGGAATTGTTAGGTCAATATGATGACAACACAATTCCAGATACTGGAAGCGATCAGCGAGCATATAATGACATTTGGGGCTATGCTGCAGATGGTCGAGAATATGCTATTGTAGGAAGTGCAGCTTATGTTCATTTCTTTGATGTGACGGAACCTCAAAATCCAATTTTGATTGATCAGATTTTAGGAACGGATACGACGATTTGGCGAGACATCAAAGTTTATGGAACTTATGCTTATGCGGTGAGTGAAGGAGATGGAGAGGGCTTGATGATTTTTGACTTGAGTGATTTACCTAATTCAGTTTCATTAGTTGACCGAGAACTAGATTTTTTCGAAACGGCTCATAATATATTTATTGATGAAAATGGAAAAATGTTTGTCGCTGGAACGAACACGGTTAGTAATGGTCTGATTGTATTGGATCTGACTACAAACCCAACTGAACCCCAAATGATTGGTAATGATTCTTTGACTGGAGGAGGTTATGTGCATGATGTTTATGTCAAAGATAATTTGGCTTATTGCTCTCATGGATGGAATGGAATGTATGTTTGGGATTATTCTGATCCAGCTCAGCCAGTCTTAAAAGCCAACTTGGAAACTAATGGATATAATCATAGTAGTTGGGTTTCAGAAGATGGAAGTTATGCGATTTTTGCAGAGGAAGTTCCTAAAGGTCTTCCGTTAGGTATTGCAGATTTATCTTTGCTTGATGTAGGAGCGATTGAGTTAGCCGGCGACTATTTTCAGTTTCCATTATTGACTCTTGATAGTAGTTTTAATACGCCTCATAATCCATTTATTAAAGGTAATTATGCTTATATTTCTTATTATGAAGATGGTGTACAAGTGATTGATTTGACGGATATAACTAATCCAACCTTGGCGGGATACTATGATACTTTTCCGAACAATTTAAACTATGCTGGGTATTTTGGCTGTTGGGGAGTTTATCCATATTTGCCTTCAGGAAATATTATCGCAACGGATCGGAAGTATGGTTTGCATATTTTAAGATTTGATGAAACTCTTTCCTCGAACAAAAACTTAGAAAATAACAACACATTTACAATTTTTCCAAATCCATCTTCTAATGGTGTTTTTAATATAAAAATGGATGAGGTGACGAATGAAAAAATGTCAATTGAAGTGACTGATTTATCTGGGCGAACAATGTTTGAACAGGTTTTGAAATCTAGTTCTGAAATGATTGATTTGAGTTTTTTGGCAAATGGATTTTATTTTGGGAAAGTTAGAGTTGGTGATTTGGAGATGGTGGAGAAGTTGGTGATTTCTAAATAATGACTCATTCTTTTGGATGGAACGCGAATGACGTGAATCGAGCAGGTCTTAGCGGATTTGACGATTACAAAATAATGGGGACAATACATGTAAACCAGGTCGATTCACGTCATTCGCGTTCCATCAAAACAATAACGTAATGCAAAAAATATCCATCCAAGGAATCCAATACGACGAAAAATCATCCTACCAACAAGGCCCAAGTTTAGCGCCACCACTAATCCGAGAAGCCTTAAATTCTGGCTCAATGAATCTTTTTTCAGAAAATGGAATCACCATAGAAACCTCTAGAATTGAAGATAAAGGTGACTTTAAAATTGAAAATTATTTTGACATCGAGGACATCACCGCAAACCATTTAAAAGAAGGTAGAAAAATTTTCACCCTTGGAGGAGATCACTCCGTCACCTTTCCTATCATCAAAGCACACCATGAAAAATATCCGAAATTAGATATTTTACATATTGATGCTCATGCAGATTTGTATGATAATTATGAAGGAGATAAATATTCTCATGCTTGTCCTTTTGCCAGAATTATGGAAAATGGATTTGCGGTAAAATTAGTGCAAGTCGGTATCAGAACTTTGAATCCACACCAAGTAGACCAAGCCACAAAATATAATGTGGACGTTCATGAAATGAAAAATTACGATCTCAATAATATTCCAAAATTTGAAAACCCATTATATATTTCATTAGACATTGATGCGTTCGATCCTGCTTTTGCACCAGGTGTTTCTCATCATGAACCAGGAGGAATGACTTCTCGACAAGTGATTGATTTGATCCAAAGTATTGATTGTGAAGTGGTTGGAGCAGACATTGTAGAATATAATCCTAATCGAGATTTTCAAAAGATGACTTCGTTTTTAGCAGCTAAGATGATGAAGGAGATTTTGGTAAAAATGCTTTAAAAAAAAGAGAGTTCTCATAAAAAGCACTCTCCTTACAACCTAGTTAAAATACCATAAAACGATTTTTCAATATTCTAAAACACTTGCTCTTTTTCAATTTCATATTGATCACTCCTTTTTATTTTTTTGAAATACCGTTTGGAAACCTGTACAGGAACTTCAATAGAAGGAAATTTTAGTTTTACTTGATCAGATCGTTCTTCTAATAATTTTATTTTCGTTTTATTCGAAATCATCATTATTAATTTTTAAAATTTAACAAAATTACGCTGCTGCACTTCTTCGTTTTTGGCTTCTTCTTTTTTTGAGAATAGGTTTAATTAAATCAAAAAATGTACTTCTTAAATCCAGATAGGTTTCCCGTAGTTGATCAACCTCTTTTCGAAGCAGATCATGTTGAATCCGGATATCCGTAGGATTTTTGAGATGATTCTTTTTAAAATAAAATCGAATGTAAGAGGAATGAATATTTATTTTTTCGATTAGCCATTCCATTCTTCCTTGAAATACGCCATCCAAATCATTATGAAATGATCTTATCTCCAAAATCCTATTTTCATCTTCTACTTTTGCTACAAACTTTAAAATGAGGTCTTTCATAAATAGACTTCCACTTTCCCATGTATCAATTTCAGATAACCATTTTTTACACTCTTTATGTTTTTGGGCAAATTCAAAAACTTCTATTTTTTCTATTTCTGGTTTCATAATCTAATAAATTTTTAGTAAAAAAAATAATCATGGTTATGTTGACACTATCGAGAGAAAACATCTCTCGATAGTGTATTATGGTTGGATAATTTACCATCCTACATCCCAAAAGCATAATAATATTCACCTGGAATATCTTCATAAACTCCTTCCAGCATCACTCCTCCTTTTTTCTTTTTCAAGACATCAGCTAGATCGTCTAGATCTTTAATTTTTTGTCCATCAACTTTAGTGATGATAAATCCTTCTCTCATATCTGTATATTTTCGAAGCTTACCTGCGTAGAGTTTTTCCACTTTTACTCCGCCAGCTATATCCAATTTGCGAGCAACTTTTTTATCTAAAGTTTCAAACTCTGCTCCTAAGATTGAAAGAGTTTCTTTGTGCTCTTTTTCAGCGATAGTTTTTCCGCCATCTTTATCCATAAGCGTTACTTTGAAACCCATTTCTTTTCCATCACGATTAACCGTAATTTTGATTTCATCACCAGGTCGATGTCGTGCAACTACCTCTTGTAACTCAGGCGATGTTTTTATTTTTTTATTATCAATATTAATAATCACATCTCCTTTTTTGATCCCAGCAACTTCGGCTGCACTACTTTCAAAAAGACTATCAACGTAAACTCCTGAATTAATCTCAAGATCTTTTTCCTTCGCTAAATTTCCATCCAACGAACGAATCATGATTCCTAAAACTCCTCGTTGCACTCTTCCATACTTCAATAAATCTTCCACCACCTTGCTAACAATATTACTCGGCACCGCAAATCCATAACCTGAGTAACTTCCCGTTGGACTAGCAATTGCAGTATTAATTCCAACTAAACCTCCATCCATATTGACTAATGCTCCACCACTATTTCCAGGGTTAATCGCAGCATCAGTTTGGATAAATGACTCCACCGCAAATTGCTCTTTTAAAATATTATACTTCTTGCTTTTGCACTTACGATTCCTGCCGTAACCGTAGAGTTGAGTCCCATCGGATTACCAACAGCGAGTACCCATTCCCCCACTTTTACTTTATCGCTATTCACCATTGGAAGGGTCGGCAATCCATCTCCTTTGATCTGAATGACTGCCAAATCAGTTGATGGATCAGTTCCGATAATCGTTGCTTTAAAAGTTCGGTTATCATGCAAAGTCACTTCCAAATCATCTGCATCTGCTACAACATGATTATTGGTAACGATGTATCCTTGATCATTAAAAATAACTCCAGAGCCTGTTCCCATTTTTACCTGGGGATTACTTTTACGATTTCGATTGGGAGCTTTATTTTCAAATCGGAAAAAAGGACTTTGTCCCCCATCACCAAAAAAATCTCTAAATAAGTCAGGCATTGGTTGTCCTTGGTAAGCTTGTGGACGATTATTATTTCTAAATGTTTGAGTTGATTTAATATGAACAACTGCATCCATTACCGTTTGTGCTGAACGGGTAAAATCCAATGGAATGGTTTCCCCATTTTCATCTAAAGTATAAATTGCTTTGCTAGCTGGAGTATTGTTAACGTGTTCTATTTTGATCGTTTGATTTTCATTTTTCCATAAAAATACTCCGATGGTAGTTCCTGAAACTAACAATGCAATCATCGCACTAATCAAAAATTCTCTTTTCATTTCCTCTAATTTTTAGTTTAAAAATCAATAACAAAAACAGGGTTGACTGTCAATAATTCAAAGAATCATTGACAGTTCTACACCAATTTTATTTTTAAAAGAATTACTTAATCTGGATGGTTCGTGGAGGAAGGGCTTTGGCCTCTTCTTTTTTCGGAATTAAAATATGGAGAACACCATCCTTATATTTCGCTTCTATTTTAGAAGCATCTACCACTTTTTTTGACAAATGAAAAGATCGTCGGAATGATTCAAAGTTATATTCTCTTCGCACAAAATGTGCATCCTCTTCCATTTTCTTTTCTATTTTTCGCTCTCCCGAAATGGTCAAAGTTTCATTATCTAGTTCAACTTGAAAATCTTTTTTACTCATGCCAGGTGCAGCAAGTTCCACTTCAAAAGCTGAATTGGTTTCAATAATATTTGCGCTAGGCATGGAAGAATTTGAACTTGAATAATCGTTGTTTCCTTGGTTGAAAAAATCTCTGACAAAAAAATCATCAAAGAGCCGAGGAATGTTGGTAAGATTTGAATTTCTTTTTACGAGTGTCATAATTACCTAATTTTTTAGTTAAACAATAAAATTTCATTTCTGAATTCAATCGAATAATGAAGAAATTTGGTTATCAAAAAACCTTATTCAGAATTTCAATTATAAAAATATCAACTCTTGTTCCATTTTAAAAATAGATAATAATTTTTAAAATTTTGTTAACATTTTCTGAAAAAATGGCAGTTTCTAAGTTTTGATTCTGACAATTTTTTAGGCATTATTTTGAAAAAATGACAGTTATATTTTATATTTCTTTCAAAAAGAAAGTCATCTGCAATTGCTCGCAGATGACTTTCTTTTTGCTAAAATATATATTTTTTGTAGTTACGGTCGAATCACTTTTTTCACCTCCTTCTCCAATTCTTTCACAGCTGCTTCCAACTGCTGATCTTGTCCTTTGCTTACTGCAGCAGGATCATTTGCTACTTTAATGTCTGGTTCAAGTTGTTGGTTCTCCAAATACTTTCCATCATTGCCGACCATCCCCACTTGAGGAATTCCGAAGACCATTCCATTCTGTAATCGTTCCCACCAAACTGCTGTTCCTGTTCCAGGGACAGGCATTCCAACTAACTTTCCAATGCCCAAGGCTTTGTATGTGTAAGGAAACATATGAGCATCCGAGTAATTACTTTCACTCATTACTACGATCGAAGGCTTCGTCCATTTGAATTGAGGTTCTGTTCCTAACTCTTGATCACGAGGTACAAAACTCATATATTTTTTTCCATCCAAAAAGGTCGCTAAGTCATCATGTAACCATCCTCCACCATTAAATCGAGTATCTACCACAAGTGCTTTTTTGCTTCCATTTTTTCCAAGTGTCTCTTCATAAACGGTTCGATAACTCGCATCATTCATTCCTCTCACATGGACATAACCTATTTCTCCATTAGAAAGACTATCCACCATTTTACGAGAATTCTCTACCCATCGACGATAGCGAAGTTGGTTCTCTGCTCCTAGCGAAATTGGTTTTGTCGTCTCTTCCCATCGTTTACCAGTTGCTGGATTAAAGAGAGAAAGTAAGGTGTTTTTATCTACTTTTCGATTGAGAAGTTGGTAAACATTTTGGGAAGAAGAAATATCAACACCATCGATTTTTTCTAATACAACTCCAGCTTTTATTTTCGACTCGCTATTGTCAAGTGGGCCTCGATCCATGACCTCTACAATCTTCAACCCTTTGCCAGAATAATCTTGATCGAAAAATAAACCAAAGGAAGCCGTCTGATCTCCATTCTCAGTTTTTGGTCGATATCGTGCTCCGGTGTGAGAAGCATTTAACTCTCCCAACATCTCAGAAAGCATCTCTGCAAAGTCATGATTATTATTTATGTGAGGCAAAAACTTAGCGTATTCTTTTTTATAAAAGTCCCAAGAAACGTCATGTAAATCTATCTTATAAAATTTCTTTTCTACTTGTCGCCATGCGTGTTCAAATAAATATTCTCTTTCAACGGTTTCATTCAAAACCATTTCACCATTAACTCCAATTCCTTTTTTCTTTCCACCTTCTACCCCTACTTTCGATATTTTTCCATCAGCTAAAATGAAAAGGTTTTTACCTTTTTTATCCATGACTACATCTCCGACATTTTGTGCTCCCATCTTTAAAAGCTTCTTAGTTTCTTTCGTTCGAAGATTTGTCTCCCACAAATCTGCACCTTTTTCATAGCGAGACATGTAAAATAGTTTGCTGCCATCATTTGCTAAGACCGCATCAGAAAGGCGAGTTGAGTTTACTGTCAATCTTACTTTTCGTTCATCTATCTCATCTAATTCTATTTTGATTGGATCCACAGACTTTTTCTTATCCTTTGCTTTTTTCTTCTTCTTTTTTTCTTCCCCATCATCTTCCTCCTCTTCCTCCTCTTCAGTTTTTAATTCATATTCTTCTTCATCCAATTTGTATTGATCAAATGCTTCCTTCGTGAAAAACATTGCATAAACATCCATTTCTCCTCCCCAACTTCCATGATTTTTCATTCCGTCTCGATCACTTGCATAGACCATCATTTTTCCATCCATTGCCCACTCAGGCCCATAACTGCCGTATCCACTTTGAGTCAGATTAACTACATCTTTTCCACCTTTTGCATCAACCAATCCACATTGAGTAATCCATTGTCGATCTTGTAAAAACTCCACCAATATCCATTTGCTGTCAGGTGACCAGGCAAAATGTTGGTCTCCGTCGGAGTAAGAATAATTTTTATCAGCAGTCATCACCGTACGAGTTTTTTTGGTTGCAAGGTTTAGAACTTTGATTGCAGTCCTTTCCTCGAGGTAGGCAATTTCTTTACCATCAGGAGAATAGGCAGGTTCAAATTCTTCCGCAGGATTATCTAATAAAGTCTCCTCCTTGATGATCGTAGAATTGAAAAAATATTTTTCTCCTTCTCGTGCAATTGAACTTTGATAAATATTCCAACTCCCATTTCTTTCTCCTGCATACAGAATAGATTTTCCGTCAGGACTAAAACTTATGTTGCGTTCTTGCTCTGGAGTATTCGTAATTCGTTTCGTGGTTCCTTCTTTTACAGAAGCTACAAAAACTTCCCCTCTATGTAAAAAAGCAATCTCTTTTTCATTAGGAGAAAGCGCCATTTCAGTAATGTCTTTATTGACTGAAACTATTTTTTCTGGATTAAAACGGCTATCGGCACTTACTTTTACTTTTACTTTTTCTGGTTTCCGTCCATCTTTCATAGTGTAGAGTTCACCATTGTAACTGAAACATAAAACACCTGCTTCGCTCATACTCAAGTTCCGAACTGGATGCTTATCGAATGAAGAAATTTGGGTAGAAGCTCCAGGAGAATTAATGTTCATTTTAAAAATATTAAAGCTCCCTTTCTCTTCACTTAGGTAATAAATGTTTTGTTGGTCGGGAGCAAAAACTGGATTTCGATCTTCTCCATTGAAGGTAGTGAGTTTAGTATATTTTCCTGTTTGAGTTTCATATTTCCAGATATCTCGAGTGACTGAAGATGTGTGGTGTTTTCTAAATTCATCTTCATATCCTTTGCGATCATGAAAAATCATGATTGAACCATCTTGGTTATAAATCGCATTTTGAGCTGGAGTGGTAATCACTTGCTGAGGCATTCCACCTTTAGTAGAAATTTGATACAACTCAGGCAAAACTCCCGAAGGAAATTGTTGATTGGCAGCTGCATCTAATCGACTTGAAGTGAAGAGGACAGATTTATTATCAGGTGAAAATCCGCTTGGATAATCACTTGATGAATGATAAGTTAAACGAGAAGCTTTTCCTCCAGTACTTGGCATGATGTAAACATCAAAATTTCCATATCGATGGGATGCAAAAGCAATCTGCTTCCCATCACTTGACCATACTGGCTGAAAATCATGACCTTCATGTAAGGTCAAAGGCATGGCTAATCCTCCTTCAGTTGGAATTTTCCAAAGGTCTCCTTTATAGCTAAAAACAATAGAACTCCCATCTGGTGAAATAGCAGGGTATCGCAACCATAGGGCTTCTGACTGTGCTTGGGAAATTTCCAAAAAGGATAAAAACAAAATAAAAGTAAGTGTTAGTCTTTTCATTATTAATGATTTTTTTGGTTAAGGCTTTGATGTACTTTCTTAAAGACAAAAAAAGATTAGAAGGCTGCATTCATTTTTTGAATTCCTAAATTTAATTAAAATAGTTCAAAACAAAATGAGCTACTTACAAAGTAATGCAAGCAGCTCATTTTTGTTTATAAGAAAATAAAAAATTAGTCCACAATCACTTTCTCCATTCCAATTCCTTTATCTGTATGTACTTCGATAATATAAATTCCACTTGCTATATTTTGCATTTCAAATGAAGTTAACAAAGTCGGATTTTCTCTTTCCATAGAAAATACTTCCTGCCCCAAATTATTGAAAACTCGAATTCTCATTTCCTCTACTTGCTCTGCTAACTCAATATTAAAATTCCCTTTCGATGGATTTGGAAAAACATGAAATGCTAATTTCTCTTCCAAATTCTCATTTGATGTACTCACCTCACCTAGTGGCGCATCACCCAAAGTTATCAAATAAGAGGACACAATTAAGTGTGGATTAAATCCATCATCACAATTATTACAAGTTACTCCAGTTACACAATTAGGATTCGCAGCGTTACAAAAGTCAACATAATCTTCATCAAAAACATATTTCAATGTCACATCATCTTGATTAAGAAATGCATCCATGTCATAATCAAACCAAGGCGCAATTGATCCTGGACACCAACCTGCTCGATCGAAGAACCAAGTTCCATTTTGAGGACTACAGCCATCAGGATTCGGATCACAATTAGACCAGTTGTGTTGTTCAAATGTTTGATTTCCATCTACCCAAATGTGATGAGTATCTTCATGGAATTCCGCAGCATTTCCTGTATTATTATCTCCCCATCCGTGTCCAGTTGAAACTAACTTCAGTTTTGCAGCCAAAACATTATCAGGATATTGTGCATTAATTTCAGCAGTTGGTTGAAGATTGTCCATATTTCCAAAATCGTAAGTTTCGTACCAAAGTTTGGTTATCGAACTGTACGGATGCGTTGGTGTACCCGCTTGGTAATCCAAGTTTAAAGTATACAAAAATCCATTCCCTGGAGTTCCTAATCGAAAACGGAAAGCAATCTTTCCTTGCAGAGTACTCATGAAATCTGTCAAATCTATTTCACTATTACAAGCCACTCCGTATGGCGTAATGTATCGAATGATTTCATACCATTCTCCATTATGACCTTTAACATCAATTCCTGAAACTCTGTCCCACTCATCGCATCCTCCATTAGGACAACCAATATCAAAGTTCCCCATAATCTGATCAAACGCCCCTGCATAACTTGGTAATTCAACTTCTACAATTTCTTCTGTATTGTTGACATAAACCCAAACATCAGTTCCTGCATTTACCGTCATATTAGATGCTTGATCTACTACGGTAAAAGTAACCGACTCCACTCCTACTGCTCCATAATTATTTTCAGCAAAAACATTCATCGTGAATTCACCATAAGAAGGTGGTGTCCACCATCCTGTATAATGGCCATTGCCCCAATCTTTGGCAACAACAGTTTCTCCATCAACTTGGAAAGAAACATTAGCTACATTAAATAAATCTGGGAAATCAATATTGGAAATGGCTGCCAGCTGGATCGGTCCTAAATTTGGAACCATCACATCTCCCGCTAATGGACTTCTGACTTCAGTCGATGGAACAAATGTTGTTGGATCCAAAACTTGAAAAGAAAGAATAATTTCAGGTGCAGGACTAAAAGTTCCATCACCTGGTTGAGTTGCTTTCACCATCACTTCACCAACCACTCCATCAAGAGTAACTGTACTACCACTAATGGAAGCTGGGCCAGAAACGATTTCATAATCTACCGTTAGACCTGAACTTGAAGTTGCCGTCAAATCAAAAGGCGCATCAGTAACTAATTTATCTGGAATAGCAGGAAATGTAATTACCTGAACACTATTATCAACCGTTCCTACAAAATTCGAAACTTCTCCAGTCATATCAAAATTAACCAAATCACCATCTCGCACTCCAGGTTCTACTTCCGAAATTAGCTTTGTAATAGACGTATTATCTCCTCCTGGAACACCTTGATTAAATTTGTAGTACAATTCTAATCCGGGCTCATTTCCATTTAGTTCATTGACCATCATCTCTTGAATTTCAGTTTGTGTCAATGCTTTACTCCAAAGTGTTACTTCATCAATACTTCCATTCCATGTTGCCAATCCCCAAGGACTAATATGTTTCCCAATGGACAGAGGAGTATCTATTGAGGTAATTGTTCCTGATGCTGGAGTACTTCCGATTGAAACACCATCCATAAATAATTCTACTTTTGAGCCATCATAAATCCAAGCCACATGTTGCCAAGCTTCTGGAACTGCTACAAAATCTGCTGTCGCCACTTCGTAAGTTGTTCCGTTGATAATCAATCGGCATTCCATTTTTCCATTCGCTAATTGAATTAAATACATTTCGCCATCACCTGTACCCCCATTCCGAAAGGAGAGGTAACCTTGTCCATAACCTAATGCATCACAGTAAAACCAACCAGTCATACTGATCTCATTAGAACCTGCAATGTATTGTGATGCTGCTGGAATTTCAACAATATCATCACCAAAATCGAAATGTAAATTTTGCTGCGTTTGCGCTTGTAAATGTATTGTTATAAAAAATAAAAAGGATAATGCTAAAAGTATCCTCGTAGTGTAAATTTTAATCATTGTTGTTTTGATTTTATGAAAAAATTAATTTTTATTTTTTTGAAAATGATTTTTTACTCTTAAATAATTCTCTAATTCCATAACCTATTAAGGAAATACTGAATGCCAAAAGAGCATACATTCCAATAGAGTTTCTATCACTTGTCTTAAGGTTATTGTAATTTTCTAAATCAAAATAATTTTCGTTTTTTGCTTTTATTCCATAAACTATTATTTCACGAAAATTAAAACCCTTATCCAAAAAACTCAATGGAATTTCCTTAGCAAGTTTCTTCTTATATTGATCAGTCAAAATTTCAAGTTGAATGCGGTCTCCTTTTTTTATATCTGAAATAAACTGAGAGGTATTTGTTGACCTTACACCATATCCTTTTACTTCAAATTTAAATTTTGGAAACTCTTCTAATCTTATAGGCATTGAAATATTTTCGCCTCGTTTTCCAGATTTCTTTATTAAAATTTCATCGCTAATTGTACCTTCTATTCTTGATAACTCATTTGGTAAAACTTCGTTATTTCTCTTTATAAACATGTTTCCCAAAATCAATGTGAAAATTATCCCAGCTATTAAAAATCCATAACCATACCTTCGATTTAATTTATTCTTCCATCTTTTTTTTGCATTGGTATTCTTTTTCTTACCTCTCGTCAACCTTTTTTCTAAATCATCATAATTAGAATAAAGAGTTGATGAAATCATGTATTTTGAGTCTTTAGTAAAAAGCGTAAGATCTTTCCATTTAGTATTCCTCCCTTCTTTTTCTATTTCACTATAACTTATTATTTCTGAGAAATTTATAACCTTTTTTCTTCTTCCAAAGAGAGATTGGATAATTAATTTATTATCCTTTAATACAATTTTTTCTAGAAAAAATATTACTCCCAAACATCCGACTCCAATCAATCCAAATAAACATCCAAAAATTAAACTCAAAATATCAGGATATTCATCTTTAAGTGAATTGGTTACCATAAAATATGCAGCAACTAAAGCTATTATTCCAAATGGAATTACGATAATGAAATTAGAGATTTTCATCTTAGACCTTAATTCATTTTTACTCACTTTCTTCTTTACGTTAGTTGTTTTGATTTTACGATAAAAAAATGAAAAATTGAATATCCAACACTCAACAAGGAATATCCAATTTCCAATAAAGTACAATGTAAATTTTCACTTCAGTTGGGCATTGGTTATTCCTTGTTCGATATTGGTTATTCTCCTAATTCATCCACCACACCTTCACCTCCGGCGAATCCTCTCCCATTCTAGCAACCTGCTCCGCCCAATTATCCGCATTATTTTGAATCTCCGTCGAAGGATATTCAAAACGATAATAATTCGGAATAGCACCTTCCCTCGGAGTCGCTTGTGTTCGTCGAAGCAAAGCATACGCTTCCCAAGGTTGTCGAAATGCATCCATCCATCGCTGCGCATAAATTAAATTAAGCTGATCATTGCTTGTAAAAATATTAATTTTTGGATGATTCGTCACACTAAAAATTTCACCACTTGAAAGTACGGCAGGTTTATTATCCCAAATACCTGTATTTTGAAAAACACTTTGCCAAAATTTAATTGAAGTAACCACCCCTGTTGTGTATTCTGCTCTAGCTTCTCCTTCATCGACAGCTACTCCTAATCCTCTAAAATAGATTTCCGCTTTCAAAAAACTCACCTCCGCAGCAGTCATCATTATTTCAGGAACATCAAATCTATCTCGAATCAAATAATAATTATAAGGCGAATAAATATTGTCTGAACCTTTAGTTGAATAATTTACATCACGGTGCCCTTGATAAGGAATTCCTCCCGCAACTTCTGTGTTTGCATCTGGGATTTGAGGAAAAGCCACCCACTCATTTGCATTGTTTGGCTCGAAGAAAATATAGGCTCTAGGATCAAAAATTCCACTACCATTGGAATTATCATTTTCAGACATCATATTCCAAATGGTTGATCCCATTCGTAATTTTTTATGTTCATGAAATGAATAGTGAGTAGAAGTTTTTTCCCAGTCTAATTCACCTGGAAAAAGGCCAACATCTTCTCCTTCTTCAATTAATGGTAGGTCATTTTCCAAAACATCTTGCAAAATAGGATTAGCAAAACTGGCATCTTTTTCCACCATTCGCAACGCATATCGAAGCCGAAGCGAGTTCGCAAATTTTTGCCATAACAACACATTTGCATTCCCACTATTACCTGCTGCATTAAATATATTATCAAAACTTCCAAAGCTTAAATAGGCTTCTCCAGATACAGTTTGTGGATCAGGTAAGGTATTGATATTATCGTTAGCCCATTTTAATTCATCTAGTAAAAATTTATAAATCGCTTCTTGACTATCATATTTGGGTTCCAAGTTATCTAAACTTTGGAATCCTTTCCCTGCATCAAAAAAGGGAATATCTCCAAACAAGTCAGTCACTCGAAATGTCTGATAAGCTAATATTATTTTCACCATTGCTCGCACATTAATTGTTGCTTCTTGATCGCCTTCGTATTCGTCAAATCGTTTTTCCAATTCTCTTACATTCGCTAGTGAAGTGTAATATCGAGTCCAAATATCTTCTGTTCCACGAGGCGTATTTTGAAAAGTTTCGGCCGTCAATGCACCTTGTTGGGTAATTGGATAAATCACTTCGTTGTGCATAAAAAGTTGTTCGTCACCACCTAACTGAGTTGACTCGATGACAAAATTGAAAAGTGGTCCAATATCCGTTTGAGTTGGAAACTCAGGATTTCTATTTAAATCTTCAAAACCTTTTTCGCAGGAATTGAGAAAAATTAAAATGGTAAAAATAGAAATGTAGAATAATATATTTTTCATAAAATCTTTTTTCAAATTAAATTTTGAATATTTTGAATATCCAACACCCAACAAGGAATAACCAATGTCCAACTGAAGTAAAAATTTAGATCGTTCTTAATTGGATATTGGTTATTCCTTGTTCGATATTGGTTATTCAAAAACTCGCATTCAAGCTCACCCCAAACGACCTCGTTCCCGGAAATGCCGCCCACTCCAATCCTTGCGCATTCCCCGATCCATTCGCCCCTTCCGGATTAATTCGATCTGGCAAAGAAGTATAAATGTAAAACAAGTCTCTCCCCACTAACGACAAAGTCAAGTCTTGAAAAACCTTCGTTTTTTCCGAAAATGAATTAGAAAATTGATAAGACAAAGTCACCTCTCGCAACTTCACATAGGAATTTTCCAAAATCCCAGGCGTACTCAAAAACGGCCCCCAGCCCCCTGTATTCGGGATATATTTAAATAAATAATGAACTACTTTTTGATTCTCAGTTCCATCTGCATAAACTCCTGGCAAGACGACTCCCACATTTCTGACATTTCCTGCAGGATCCGTATAAGGCAATCCACCACCTTGTCTTTCCACCAAAGTCGAAGGACTTTGTCCATTTTGCAAACTCGAAACATACGAACCAGAATAAATATCTCCTCCCCATTTTGTATCAATCAAGGTGCTCAAAGTAAAACCTTTAAAACCTGCTTTCATATTCCACCCTGCAATAAAATCAGGCGATGCATTTCCAATCGGAACTCGATTTGAAGTCACTAAATAATGTGTTCCTTCTTCATTCAAAATTGGTTGTCCATTCTCATGATATTGATAATCAAATCCCATGATCGTCCCAAATTCATCACCTTCTCGAACTGAAATTGTCGGCCCTTCTGTCCCCCAAATATTGGCAATCTCTTTCACCTTCGCACCGATTCCCATGCTCGTTACTCTGTTTCGATTTCGTCCGATGTTAAAACCAGTTTGCAAAAAGAAATCTTTTCTTTGAAAAATTGTAGCGGAGATAATTGCTTCGATTCCTTTATTTTCCAATTCACCAGTATTGATTCGAATACCCGATGGCGCACCAGATGAAGTTGGTAAAACCGCATCCAAAATCTGATCATAAGATCGAATATAATAATAGGTGAAATCGATATTAATTTTGCTATCCAATAAGCCCATTGTGGTTCCAACTTCGTAGGAATTGGCTCGCTGAGGTTTAAGTGCAATCGGTGGAACGGTGGTTGGCAAAGCTGCTGTTTGATTATTTCCAAAAGCTCCAGTTCGGTAAGTAAAATCAACTTGAAATGGATCTGTATCAGTTGCCGTTTGAGCGTATGCACCTCGGAGTTTTAGAAAATTCAACCAAGGTAATTTCAAGTCAAATGCTTCTGTTGCAATAAAACTCAAAGAACCTGATGGATAGAAATAAGAGTTGTTTTCAATCGGCAAAGACGATGACCAATCATTTCTTCCAGACAATTCTAAGAAGATAAAATTCTCATAACTCAAATTTAAAAAGGAGAAAACCGAGTTGATTTTTTTATCATAAAAAATCTCACGAGGGATTTGAGAATTTTGTCCATCAGCATAATTATTAAAATTAAACAACCACGGATTTACCCACTCCCCTGAAGTCGCTCTGATACCATATTGATTTCGAGACCATTGCGTTCCTCCAACCGAAAGCGAAATATCAATCGGTGAATCGAAAAGTCCCTCATTCGTTGCTGTGATGATCAAATCATTATTCAACACTCGATCTTTCGCCAATTCATTTTCGTATCGACCATTCAAAATTCCTAAAGCATCAATTGGATTATTTCTAGTTTCAAATTGAGCAAAAGAAAAATCTAATCCTAGTCTTCCTGTCGCTGACAACCAATTAGTGATTTGATAATCCAAACTCAACGAACCAATTAATTTATTTCGATCAAGGTTGGTGTTATTATTATAGGTGTTCCACCAAATGTTTGGGCCTGCATAAAGGAATGGAAAACTTCCTCCATAATTATTTTGCGTACCATCGGGCAAGGTGTTGATCTCTCTTTCCAATCCTTTATAACTTCTTGGAAAACTATAAATCATTCCTTTTGAAAATGAATTCAAATGGTCGTCTCCCAACGTCGGACTATTTAACCTTTGGTAGTTCAAATAAGTGACGGCAACATCTGCTTTTACCTTAGACGAAATATTTAATGTTGAACCTATGTTGACAGTAGTTTGATTGTAATTACTATTTGGAACTATGGCTTTGTGATCTGTTCGAGTTAGAGAAACTCGCATCGTTCCCATTTCTCCTCCACCTGAAAAAGACAAGTTATGGGTAGTTGTATTTCCGTTAGAAAAATATAATCCCAAATTATCTGGCTGAGGATCGAAGGAACGCATTTCACCATCCCACCATTGAACCATTTGGCCTTCCATTTTTGGGCCCCATGAAACTCCCGTTCCATAAAAACCAAAAACGCTGGTAGCACTTTGTCCAAAGACTCCTTCAGTTGGATAAATATCGTCGGGAGTTGGATAGCGATAATTTCCATTTGCATCGGTCGGCAAAGTTGGTTCCAGCAAAGTCGTTGGCCCGCCTGCACCGTAAACATTTTGCACATCTCGATAGCGGTAAGGTTGGATAATTTTATGCTGCAAAGTATAGTTAATTCCAATGCCTTTTTGCTTTCGACCTCTTTTTGTCGTAATCAAAATCACACCATTCGCCCCTCGTGAACCATACTTTGCAGCAGCAGTTGGCCCTTTTAAAATATTGTAAGTTTCAATATCATTTGGATTGATGTTATTAATAGCAGAACCCCAATCTACACCTCTTCCAATGTTTTCTAAACCAACCTGATTTTGCAACGGAACACCATCTACAATAATCAAAGGTTGATTATCTGAATCAATATTATTATTTCCACGAATCGTAATTCTTGTTGTTCCACCATCGACTCCGTTAGCACTACTCACTTGCACACCTGCCGAACGACCTTGGAGAGAATTGACAATATTTGGTGCTTGAGATAATTGAATCGCATCACCTTCGAAGCTTTCGGTGGAGTAACCTAGTTCTCTTTTTTGTCGCTTGATGCCGAGTGCGGTGACCACGACCTCTTCAATAGCGCTAGCTGATGCAGTCATGGTTATTTTTAGTAGGTCGGTGTTTTCGACTACTACTTCTTGAGTAGCGTAACCTGTGTAAGAAATTTCTAACAAGACATTTATGGCAGTTATTTCTAACTGAAAAGTACCATCTATATTTGTTGTTGTTCCATTTTCTGGATTTCCTTTTTCCAAAACAGTTGCACCAATCAAGACTTCTCCAGACTCATCGTAGACTATTCCTGTAATAGTATTTTTTTGCCCAAAAAGACTTAAAAATGTAAAAAGGATAAAAATAAAACTCCATGAAATTTTTAGGTAAAATTTCGATCTCATATGTAGAATGGGTTAGTTAGGAAATTTCGTTTTGTAAATTTAAAATTTGGATTCTCAATATATGATTTTTATGGAAAATGGAGGTTTTGATGGCAAGGTATTTAAGAGAAATGTTATCAATTTGCTATTTAAAATTTTCTCAAGAAATATGATTATTTTACTCTTTTGATTCTTTCACTCATTTTATTTAATGGTGAATTGTGGAACAGGTATATTTTTTATATTTTTAAAAAATAATGAAGGAACCAATGTCGACAACGAGATTATTTATTGCTTACTCTAGAAAAGATGCTAATCTTTTAGATGAATTAAAAAAGTATTTACAACCAATCGTACTCAAATATGACTTGACTATTTGGGATGATAAAGAAATTGATGCTGGAGCAACTTGGGAACATGAGATTAAAAAGAATCTAATTTCTGCTGATATTTTTTTGTTTTTAATAACTGCAGACTCTTTAGCCTCTGATTATTTCCACAACCAAGAACTAACATTTGCTATCGAACGGCATAAAAAAGGTGAAGTTCAAATCATCCCTATCATCATGCGTTCTTGTGGCTGGAAACACTCTATAATTGCAGATTTACAAGTCCTACCTACTGATGGTAAACCTGTCCGTTCTAGCTATTGGCCATTCGAGTCAGAAGCTTATACAGATATTGTTGAAGGTATTGAAAGAGTACTTTTACAAAAAAAAGTAGAAAAAGAAAATCAATTAAGAGCTGAAAAAGAAAAAGAAATCAACGTTGCAAAAAGAGCAGAAGAATTAAAAAAAGAAAGAGAGCAACAGCAATTACGAGCAGCAGAAGCTGAAAAGAAAAAAGCAGAGGAAGCTAAAAAACGCCAAGAAGAATTAGCTGACTGGGAAACAACAAAGAAGGATAATAAAATTACCGTTTATCAAAAATTCACCAGAAAATATCCACAAAGTGAATTTAATGAAACTGCAAAAAACAGCATAAAACTTCTTAGAAATAAGAATAAAAAAGCGAAGCGAAAAACGACTCCAACAAAAAAAGATAATTCTTTATTAAAAAAAGAGTCACCTACCTCCACTTTTTTTAATACAACCAAAAAGCTTCCTACTCAACTTGAAAAAGAAGATGTATTATTAGAAAAAGGATCTGTTATTCTAGAACGAAGTTTTTATGCTTCACTTCCAATTATTGGAGCAGTCATTATAGAAATGCTAAGGCACAAACTTCAAATCCCGTTAATTGATTCTGTCTTTAATTCTACTTTTCTTTCTGGTGCTATGATCATTGGAGTTATATTTATTTTGATTTATCAATTAATCTTATTGATCGATGACTATAGCCTCATCGTGGATGCCGACACAGAAATAAAAGAAACGATCTGGGGAGTTATCCTAACATTAATTTCCTGTGGAATAATTAGTGTTTTGGGAATTCTACTTTTGACAACAGTATTTGAATTAGGTTAGTTATTCACTAAAATTCTTATTTCAAATTTGGATTAACCCCTAAGAATCATTTATGACTGAAATAAAAATTCGCCTCGCCCTCCTCGAAGAACTACCAACCTTACTCGAATTCGAGCAAGGCATTATCACCGCCGAACGACCTTACGACCCTACTCTAGCAGATGATCCTATTTCATATTATGACATCAAAGCGATGATCGAATCTGAAGATGCTGAAGTTATTGTAGCAGTAGCTGATGATAACATTGTTGCTTCTGCCTATGCTAAAATTGTAAAAGCAAATCCTTATTTCAAACATAGCCATTATGCCTACTTAGGTTTTATGTTTACCCTTCCTGAGTATCGAGGACAAGGTATCAATCGAAAAATTATTGAAAATTTAAACTTTTGGGCGAAGTCAAAAAATGTAAATGAAGTTCGATTACAAGTTTATGATGAAAATGATTCTGCGATAAGAGCTTACGAAAAAGCAGGTTTTAAAAAATATATGGTAACGATGAGAATGAAAATCGAATAAATTTTATGTCAGTAAAATTCAAAATAGAATTCATTTCACAAATGGGCAAGAAGAATTTTTTTGCCTTTGTACAATGCTTAGAAACAGAAAAAGACTTTTGGGTAACTGATCATTCTAAATTAAATGATGTGGAAATAAGTAATTATATTTCCAAACCAAGAGCCATCGATGAAGATGGAAATCCTAGACATGATCTGTATATCTTCAAAATCCGATATCATAAAGATTTTGATAAATTAGCGGAAGGCGAGATTGTCGAGTTAACTCCTGAAAAATAAAATACAACCATGCTTTCATCAAAACATTAATGTCATGCGAGAAGAAAAATTAAAAATCTACGATCAACTTATCGCCCTCACTCCTTACGACCGAAAAGGTAAAACTCAGCCTTACACCTCTGCCAATGGATACATGTTTACACTATTCAATAAGGATAATGAAATTGGAATTAGACTATCAAAAGAATCACAAGCTGCCTTCAAAGAAAAATATAATTCGACGATTTATAAATCACATGGAGCTATAATGAAAGACTATATTTTAGTCCCAGAAAGTATGTGGGGTGATTTGGAGTTGGTCGCGAAATATGTGGTGGAAAGTTATGAATTTGTGATGTCGCTAAAACCAAAATAAACTAAGAAGAAATATTTGATATGATTCAGTCAATAATGAAAATTTCGATTCTCAGTATTTTTTTATTTATACTTTTAATTTCCTGCTCGTCAATAGATCCAAATATAGAGGTAAAACAAATAACTGCCGAATATTACAAAACATATCAAGCAAGCAATGACTTTGTGAAATTTTTAGATTTCTATGCAGCAGAAATCGAATTACAGGATATAATCAACGGAGACAAAATTCAAGGAAAAGAAAAATTAAAAGACTTTTTCAACTGGAATCATCCAGAACTAATTAGAAATGATTCGCTCACTTTAATAATCAAAGATCAAATCTTCCGAGATAAAAAAGTTATCACAACAGGATATTTTACTCCTTTTAAATGGGGAGAATTAGAAGTCGAAGCGATGCACTTTACCACTATTCTATATTTTAATAATTCCCATAAAATAATCAAGCAAATTGATTGGATTAATTATCCTTCTTCATTAATTGCAAATAGAAAGAACTCGAATAACTGGATTTTAAAATAATAAAGTATAAGTACCCACAAAAAAATAGTGCCATCCTGAAAAATCAGGATGACACAACAACAACATAACCATGAAAATACATAACCAAAATTTTCGATCACGACTGCTCGCGACCGAACCTTTTATTTCTTGATAACCTCATAATCGAGTTTCGGTGCCTCGGAGGTTTTTACTTTTCTAATTGAAATTCTTTCTTTTTCATTATTCGCTTTTAGAATAATTTCGTACCGTCCATTTGGTAATTTGGAACAGTCAAAAGAAAGTGCGTTTAACCCTTTTGTCAATCTTTTCTTTCCTCTCGAAATTACTTCTCCATTCAATTTTCTGAATTCAAAAGTAGCTTTCGTATCAATCGCAGATTTGACGGTCAAACTTAATTTTCTATCGGTAACGGTACTACTCATTGATGTAATCATCAAATTGTTTTCCATTGTTCGCTCTATGATAAATGTTTCACTAGTTGTAAAACTATTATCAGAAGCGTAGTGCAAAATTCGATAATACGTTTTTTGCTCTGCGATAGCTAAATCTAAAAATCGGTAAGTTTTAACTGAGTTGGAATTTCCGGCGCCTTTTACATCACCAGCTTTTTTAAAGTTAATCCCATCAACCGATTTTTGAATAACAAAGAACTTGTTGTCCACTTCTTTATACGTGGACCATGAAAGCATGTTTCCTACTTCCATTGATTTTATTTTTACTGGATTTAAATAAATGCACTTCGCATTTATAGAAGTCGAAACCAGTAGACTAAAAAAGAACAATAGAAAGCAAGGCAACGAGATACGGTGTAGCAACCTCATCATTTGGGTTTTAAAAAAAGTTAATCTTAATTTTATTTGAAATTCTTTTGGAAAGACCTAAATTCATTCATTAAAACATGTTCAACCGGTCTGATCTAGAGAGATCTCAAAGATAAAATTATTGACATTCTTTTTAATACTATTTCTATTGATTTCAGTCTTTTCAAAAAGTTGAAAAACACAAATTATAATTAATTAAATTCATTAGCCATTGTTAATCAACTTACAATAAATATAATTCCAAATACTATACCAATTTTCTTAATATGTTCATTTTCCATAAAAAATATTTTAATAATATGATTATACCGCAAAACATAACGAAAATTCTACTTTTTATATTAATAATAACATTAATACCACTTGTCGGTTGCAAACAAGAAAAAGCGAAGGAAGTAGTTAAAGACGAATTAGTTTATCCTCAAAACAAAAAATTAATTTCAGATAAAGCCATGGTCGTTTCGGCTCACCCACTTGCTTCAAAAGTGGGAATGGATATTTTAAAAAAAGGAGGGAATGCAGTTGATGCTGCAATTGCTGTCCAAATGGCATTGGGTGTCACCTACCCTGTTGCTGGCAATATAGGTGGTGGTGGATTTATGGTTATCAGAATGAATGACGGAACAGTTGACGCACTCGACTATCGAGAGAAAGCTCCTTTGGCTGCTCATCGAGATATGTATTTGGATACTTTAGGAAATGTCATTCCAAGGTTGAGTTTAGATGGTCATTTAGCCGTTGGGGTTCCTGGAACAATCGATGGCATGGCCAAAGCTTTTGATAAATATAGTCAACTAAAAAATTGGAAAACACTAATTAAGCCATCTTGGGATTTGGCAAAAGATGGAATACTTCTAACTGAGCGAGAAGCAAATGGACTTAATCGAACTAAAGATAGATTTGAAGAATTCAATACATCTCGACCTGTCTTTGTCAAAGAAAATGGAGAATGGACAAAAGGTGAAAAATTAGTTCAAAGTGATTTAGCAAGAACGTATGAATTGATTCATGATAAAGGTAGAGCAGGTTTTTACGAAGGAGAAGTAGCTGATGAATTAGTTGCAGAAATGAAAGCAGGTGGCGGAATCATCACTCATGAAGATTTGGCTCAATATGAAGCTCAATGGCGAAACCCAATTGTGAGTAAATATAAAAATTACGAAATCATTTCTATGGCTCCTCCTTCGAGTGGAGGAATTGCTTTAACTCAAATGTTGGGAATGGTGGAGGAATATCCATTGAAAGATTGGGGCTTCCACTCTCCTCAAACGATTCATGTTATGGCTGAAGCTGAACGTCGAGCATATGCTGATCGAGCTAAACATTTAGGAGATCCTGATTTCTATGATGTTCCTGTAAAAGAATTGATGGATAAAGATTATTTAAAAGAACGAATGTCTAACTTTAATCCAAATGCCGCATCGCCTAGTGATGTAATTCAAGCAGGAGTATTTTTAAAAGAAAGTGATCAGACAACACATTTCTCCATCATTGATGCCGAAGGGAATGCAGTTTCGGTAACGACCACTTTGAATACAGGTTATGGTTCAAAAGTAGTCGTAAGCGGAGCAGGTTTTTTTCTAAATAATGAAATGGATGATTTGAGCGCTAAAGTGGGTGTTCCTAATGTTTTTGGATTGATTGGAGAAGAAGCTAATGCTATTCAGCCAGGTAAAAGAATGTTGAGTTCGATGACTCCAACTATTGCCACCAAAGATGGGAAGTTAAATATGGTCATTGGAACTCCTGGTGGTTCGACTATTATTACTTCTGTTTTTCAGGTATTTTTAAATGTATCAGAATTTGGAATGGGTATGTCGGAGGCAGTTAATGCTCCTCGATTCCATCACCAATGGTTACCAGACCAAATTTTTACAGAGAAAGATGCATTCACTCAAGAAACTGTTTCTGCTTTAGAAAAGCTAGGACACAAAGTAGGTGTTAGAGGAAGTGGAAAGATTGGTCGTTTCGAAGGCATTTTGGTATTACCTGATGGAAAATTGGAAGGAGGTGCGGATATTAGAGGCGATGATTCGGCATCGGGTTATTGATCTCTTTTAAATATCCAATAGTCAACAAGGAATATCCAATCTCCAATAATTAAAAAGAATCAGTTTTTGTAAAAATTGGACATTGTATATTCCTTAGTTAGTTATTCGATATTCTTCAAAATAAATCTTAGATTTTAAAATAAATTTTATCAAAACAAACCATATCACTATGTTTAGAAAAATTACATTATTCGTATTTTTTTCAATTTTAAGTCTAACCAGTTTTGGACAGACGATAACGGAAGTTCAATCTTTTACTTATAGTTCTACAACAAGAGATACAGTCATTGAATTTCCAACGGCAGACCATAACACTTATGAGAAAATTCTCATGGTTTATTCTATGCGCTGCAAAGATGCTTTAGTTTCTACTGCTGCTGAAAGAAATAAAGGTTGCGGTGAATGGGATTATAGTTGCAATACTTATATCACGGATTCTAGTCGAGTAGATTCTTTTCATACAGTCTCTCCTACTCATGTGATTTCTGGATTTTCGGATGATGTGTATGATTATACTTCTCAGCCAACCTATTCTTATTTCCAATCTACCCAGTCGGAAATATTTTATAACAATGTAATTACGGAATCGGAATTTAATATTGGAGCAGGAGGAAATGATTTGAATATTCCATTTGGAGGAAATCAAAAAATTGCTAGAACTCAATTTTTATATCCTGCAACTGAGTTGACAGCACAGGCCTTGCAAACTGGTTTGATCACGGGAATGAAACTAGATGCATTAAACATGGCTGCTGGTTTTGAAAATTTAAGAATCAGAATGAAGCATACTTCTAAATCTGAATTAGATGCTGCAACGATTGACAATGATGGTTTTGAAGAAGTTTATTATTTGAACTCTGATATTGATGCTGGAAATCATTTCTTCAAATTTCATAATAATTTTGATTGGGATGGAAGTTCCAACGTATTGATTGACATCAGCTACACTCGCGATGGTAATGCTTCAACTACTGTAAAATCTGATGCTCAAGCAGTCGTGTCTAGCCTTTCCGCAAACGGAGATGATGATCAAAATATTGAAATAAATGGTGCTGGCTATGTGGAAGTAGATCATCCTCTTCCAACTATTCAGAATGAAGTTACTGTTTCATTTTGGAGCTATGGATCTGATGCTTTGCCATTGAATACTTATGCTTTTGAAGCATCTGATAATGCAAATCTTCGTCAAATGAATGTTCACTTGCCTTGGAGCAATGGACAAGTTTATTGGGACTGTGGAAATGACGGTTCAGGTTATGATCGAATCAACAAACCTGCTGCTGAAGCTGAATTTAAAAACAATTGGAGTCATTGGACTTTTACCAAAAATGCTACCACAGGTGATATGAAAATATACTTGAACGGAACTCTTTGGCATTCAGGTACAGGATTCACTCGACCAATTGATATTCAAAAATTTGTCATCGGAAGTTCGAAGACTGGTACTGGAAGATTTTATGGAAAAATAGATGACTTTCAAGTTTGGGATAAAGAACTTTCCGAAGCAACGATCAAAGAATGGATGACAAAAAAAATAACTTCTGATCATCCTGATTATGCAAATTTAGTTTCCTATTTCACATTTGATAATGCAGCTGGAATGGACGTGGTGGACAGCTCACCTAGTGCATTGAATGGGCAAATGGTAGGTCCTGTTATTTATAGAGATTGGGAAGGAAAAGATTTGATAAAAAATATTACTGCATCTAACGATCTAGCTAACGTTATTTTAGTACAAGGAGAATATAGTTCAAATATCGTTACGACAACTATTTTAGATTCGTTGATCAATGTTCCAAATCAAGTTGATGAGTATATTGTCAATGGAACTGATTTAGAATTAAGTTCAACCAATTTTTATTATGCTTCTGGTGCAATGCCCATTTTTAATGATAATGGAGTATTGGTAGATTCAGTTGTAGTTGCTGCGGAGAATTCAATTATAATTGGTGAGCTGATACATTACACTAAGCGTCCTGCAAAATATGAAATCATGTCCTTTGTAACTCCATATGGAATCGGTTTAGATTTTGGTATAGGAGGAAAATCATGGACATTTGATGTAACTGATTTTGGACCTATTTTAAAAGGTAATAAACGCATCAACTTAGAACGAGGTGGACAATGGCAAGAAGACATGGACATCAAGTTTCTTTTCATCGAAGGAACTCCTTCCCATGACGTTTTAGACATAAAACAAGTATGGCCAGTAACTTCTGAATCCTACACTCGCATCATTGATAATGTCCGCTTCGAACCTCGAAACTTATTAATGCCAGCTAACGCCGATCAAGTTAAACTGAGAGTAGCCATTACTGGTCATGGTCAACAAGGCGAATTCATTCCTAGAAGTCATTTCATCAATCTTGATGGTGGATACAATGAATACCAATGGCAAGTTTGGAAAGAATGTGCAGATAATCCTATTTTCCCTCAAGGAGGAACTTGGATTTATGACCGAGCTGGTTGGTGTCCAGGAGAAGCAACTGATGTGCAAGAATATAATTTATTAGATTGGGTATATGCTGGTGATGAAGTTGAAATTGATTATGGAGTCGTGACTGCCAATGGCGATAGTCGTTATATCGTTAATGTACAAACGGTTGATTATGGTGATCCTAATTTTACTTTAGATGCAGAAATTGATATTCTAACCCCTTCCGACAAAGTGGAATATGAACGTTACACCCCTATGTGCAGCAAGCCAAAAGTATTAATCAAAAATAATGGTTCAACTACTTTGACCTCATTGGATATTACATATTCGGTAGATGGTATTTCTCCAAAAACTTATAATTGGACTGGCAATTTGGATTTCTTAGAAACTAAAGAAGTTGAACTTCCTGCTTTAGATGGAATTTCAATGGTTACACCGAATGGTGAATTTCAAGTTTCAATTAGTAATCCAAATGGAGGAACTGATGAGTACGCCAACAATAATGAAAAAAGTACTACTTTCAAAATTGTCCCACAAATTGGAACAGATGTAGTCATCAGAATGCAAACTAATCTAGCTGGAAATGAAACTATTTGGCGCGTTTTTGATGCTAATGGAAATATAGTAAAATCAAGAGCAGGTGGACTTTCAAGTAATACAGCTTATCTCGATACTTTATTTAACCTCAATGGTTGTTATAAATTAGAAATCCTAGATTCTGGCGATGATGGTATTTCGTTCTGGGCAAATAATGATGGAAATGGACATGTTAAAATCAAAAATATTGGAGCCCCTTTTATAAATTTAGAACCTGATTTTGGAAAATTATTAGTGTATGAATTTATTGCAGGCGACCTTACTCCTACTTATAATTTGACTAACAATAAATCCATAAATATTTTTCCAAATCCAAGTACAGACATTTTTAATGCAGAACTAGATGGATATTCTGGTAACATTAAAATGGAGTTAATTAATTCCGTCGGACAAGTTTTAAAAACAGTAAACTTGGATAATCACTCGAATGATTTTTTACAACAACAATTTGATTTAACGAACTTTAGCTCAGGCATTTATTATTTAAAAATAAATCATGAGAATATAACTGAAGTGAAGAAGTTGATAAAATTGTAATTGATTAAATAGATTTTATTCGATGGACGTTGAACGTTAGACGTTTTACGTTCTCCCTTACCACTTCATTTAGAATAAATTCTAATATCTAAAAAAACAATCCCGAACTTTCAAATTGAAAGTTCGGGATTATTTTTTTATCCTTTAGCAACGCATAATAACAGTTAGTGAAGCGAAAACAGTAAATTTTATAACTCTTCTCCAGTTGACGTAAATATTTTAAATTCAACTCCTGCATATTGCGAACGATACGTTGATAAAATATTTATTAAATCTGAGTTATCTCCCTGATAAGAAAATCCAAAAGTTCGAACCGAACTCTGCAAAAAATCTTGATTTAAAATAGTCAACTTATTATTAAGTGCTGAAAAATAACCATAGTATCCATCAATATAATCTTGACTAGCTGTAACACCCTCTACATCATCAATAAAGTCCACCACCGAATCAGCATTGCTATTATCAGAAGCAATATATCCCCAAATCGTATTTTGAGGAACTTTGTAAAGTCGATTTTCAGGAATGACTATTCCATTAAATGCATTCATTGTTAATTCATAATAATCGTCTTCAACAATCAAAGTACCTTCATTCTCAATCACATCTTTCAAGCTAATAACCGTTTCATAAGATTGAGAATTAAGTGTTCCAACCTCTACATTTGCATTGGCAACAAATGTTGGTGAAGGACAATCTGGCGCAGGAATATCATGAATATTAATAGAAATAATACTACCAACAATAAAAGGAGTGATATCTATTAAAGAATTTTCGCAAGACTCTGATTTGATCGTTTCCACATTAAGATTAAAAGTACGACTACTCTCCTCCAAAGATTCCCATAATAAAATATTGAATTCACTTTCAATCGTAACATCTACCCCCTCTTCGGTTGGTTCATCTTTACAACCTATTGTAAAAATTAAAAGAAATAATAAGGCTCCTAAATTTGTGCTTTTCAACATTTATACAATTCACTTTTGAGAGACTATTTGGAAGATTCCAAATTACTCTTTTTTTTATAAATCTAAAATTCTACTTTCGGGTATTTGTAAAAATAACTAGGCTTGTTATTTTCTATAGTTCAAAAACGAAAGGAATTCTTTTTTGCTGCCTTGAAATAAAAATCTTCAAAAATAAAAATCGTAATTGGTTTCAAATTGGTGGGGATAAAAATTCTACCGTAAGTTTTAGCAACAGATTTAGATGATTTAGCTCTTTCCAAGCTGCTTATCCTAAAGTAGAGTTATAAATACAAAGATATAACTTCTTATTTCATTTTACTGAACTATACTTTTTTTACCGTCAAAATTTTATAAAAAAGTATGAAATGCAAGTTTTATCCAATATCAGGTTACGTTTATCCATCTTTTTTAATTTGGAAAAATTATATTGCTTTTTTTATACCTCTATTAGAAGTTATTAAAACTTCCACAGTCAACTAATCATAAACAACTAATAACATAATAATTTGTCATTATTGTCATTATGATTAAACTTCAAAACATAACAAAATCCTATACCACAGGTCAAAACACTTTACAAGTGCTTAAAGGTATTGACCTTGAAATCCAAGAAGGCGAATTCGTTGCTATCATGGGTTCATCTGGTTCAGGTAAATCTACTCTACTTAATATTTTAGGCATTCTCGACGAATATGACGGAGGTACCTACACCCTGGACGGTACGATGATGAAAGCTCTTAGTCAAAAACAAGCTGCTCTTTATCGAAACCAATTTCTTGGTTTTGTTTTCCAATCATTTAATTTATTGAATTTTAAATCGGCTGCTGAAAATGTTGCTTTGCCATTGTACTATCAAAAAGTACCGCGTAAAGAACGACAAGCAAGAGCTGTTGAATATCTAGATCGAGTTGGATTAAAGGAGTGGGCGGAACATTTACCGACTCAACTTTCAGGTGGTCAACAACAAAGAGTTGCTATCGCCAGAGCTTTAATCGGACAACCAAAAGTTATCCTCGCCGATGAACCTACAGGTGCATTGGATACTAAAACTTCTCACGAAGTAATGGAATTTTTCAAAGAAGTAAATGCCCAAGGTATTACAGTTATCATCGTAACTCATGAGCAAGACATTGCTGAAATGACTGATCGAATAATTTATATGAAAGACGGTTTAATTGAATAACGGTGAACTGTAAACGGTGAATAATTAACACCTCTTGGGATTGTTAATAGTTAACCGTTCATCATTAACCGTTAAACACTAACCATTAATTTAATACAATGATTGATACAGATAAATGGCGGGAAATATTTAGCTCACTTGGTAGACACAAGTTGAGAACTTTTTTGACGGCATTTAGTGTATGGTGGGGAATTTTTATGCTCGTGATTTTGCTAGGTGCAGGGAAAGGATTGGAAAATAGTGCGGAAGAAGATTTTAAAGATGATGCGATGAGTATCATTCGAATGTGGCCAGGTACGACTTCAAAAGAATACAAAGGTTTGCCAGCAGGGCGAAGACTTAGATTTACGAATGATGAATTTAAATCTATGTCTGAAATTGAAGGGGTTAGGGAAACTGCTAGTCGGTATTTTTTATGGGGACAATATTTTATAAAACATAAAAACAAAAGCCTCTCTTTTGATGTGCAATGTGTGAATACCTCTTACATCAAATTCGAAAATCCTGAGCTTATAAAAGGACGTTTGCTAAACCAAATGGATTTGAAGGAAAAGCGAAAAGTTTGTGTCATTGGCATAAAAGTACAAGAAGGTTTTTTTCCAAAAGGAGAAAATCCAATTGGAGAATATTTGAATATTAAGGGAACCGATTATCAAATCGTTGGGGTCATTACAGATACTGGATGGGAAGGCAAAAAACGACGAATATATTTACCGATTACCACTACTCAACTGGTGGAAGGTACAGAAAGAATTCATCAATTAACTGCCGAAATGGGAGATGTAACCTTAGCTGAATCTGAAGTGATTGAAGATCGAATCAGATTGAGTTTAGCTACTCAAATGAAATTTAACCCGACTGACAAGCAAGCAATTTACCTAAGAAATCAAATCGAAAATTATAACCGATTTCGATCTACCATGAATATGATTTCTCTTTTCATTTGGTTTGTAGGTATCGGAAGTATCATTGCAGGAGTAATTGGGGTGAGTAATATTATGTTGATTATTGTCAAAGAAAGAACCAAAGAAATTGGAGTTCGAAAAGCACTTGGAGCAACTCCATCTTCCATCGTAACAATGATTGTCCAAGAAGCCATTTTTCTAACTAGTATTGCTGGTTATCTCGGAATGCTCTGTGGTATGGGATTAATTATCGCCATTCAAACTGTGATGGAACAAAATAATATGGAGGCGGAGTTTTTTAGAAATCCAGAGGTAGATATAAAAATGGTTTTAATTGCACTTGGAATATTAGTCGTATCAGGCGGATTAGCTGGATTGATTCCAGCATTACAAGCAGTAAAAATTAATCCTGTAGTGGCGATGAAAAGTTAGAAACGTTAGACGTTCGCTGCACTAGACGTTGGACGTTATACGGGTATTGATTTTAATTTTAAAAATATATTTTTTTTCACAACGTAAAACGTCAAACGTTCGACGTCAAACAAAATACATCATGTTCGACATAGACAAATGGCAAGAAATATTCGCGACGATAAGCAAACATAAGTTGCGAACTTTCCTCACCGCTCTTGGTGTGTTTTGGGGGATATTCATGTTAGTTCTTTTGATGGGGGCAGGCAAAGGTTTGGAAAATGGAGTACTTGGTTTATTTGGAAATATGGCAAAGAACAGCATGTTCATGGGAACAAATCGAACTGCCAAACCATACAAAGGTTTTCTACCTGGTCGATTTTTACAGTTGACCATGGATGATATGAAAGCGATCAAAAATAATTTTCCAGACCAAGTTCAATATCTTGCGCCAAGGATGTGGATGCCTTCAGGCGAAGTCAGTCGAGGAGAAAAGAAAGGAGCATTTGATATGGGAGGTGAAAGTCCTGATCTTTTTAGGATTAACCCAATGGTATTCCTAGAAGGAAGAATGCTCAATGATTTTGACATGAAAGAAAAACGAAAAGTGGTCGTAATTGGAAAACGAGTACGAGAAGTTTTATTTGAAAAAAACGAAAAAGCAGTCGGAGAATATATTACTTTCCAAGGCAATGATTACCGAGTGATTGGAGTGTATAAGTCAGATCGAAGAGGCGAACAAGGAGCAGAAGATGAAGAAGAAATTTACTTACCATTGACGACGGTACAAAAAATGAGGAACCGCCCTAATCAAGTGAGTATGTTTTCTTGCTCCATGTATCCAAATGTTTCAGCAACTGCATTGGAGCCTCAAATCTTGACTATGCTTAAAGAAAGACACAAGGTTGCACCAGATGACGACCAAGCTTTTTGGACTAACAATATGGAAGAAGAATTTGGAGAAGTGATGGGCTTATTTAATGGAATTGCTTTTATCGTTTGGTTTGTAGGAATTGGAAGTTTGATGGCTGGTGTGATTGGCGTAGGAAACATCATGTTAATTTTGGTAAAAGAACGAACTAAAGAAATCGGAATTCGAAAAGCAATGGGCGCTACCCCTCAATCTATTGTTAGCATGATCTTACTTGAATCTGTTTTCATTACAACTATCGCTGGTTATTTAGGATTATTGACCAGCACAGGATTGGTCATTTTGATGGCACAAGCTGTAGGAGACGGTGGTGATGGATATTTTGCCAATCCAGAAGTAGATATTGAAATTGGAATTATTGCACTTATCATCTTAATCATTTCAGGTGCATTGACTGGATTGATTCCAGCATTACAAGCAGCTAATATTAATCCTGTACAGGCACTTAAAGACGAATAAAAAATAACAGTGAATGTTTAACCGTTCACAATTAATAGTTTAAAAAAATCAATTATGAATAAGGGTTGTTTAATCGCATTTGGACTTTTTTTATTAACCGGCACGGCTGGCTTAGCTTATTATTTTCAAACAAAAGATGGAAATGATATGCAAAATACTGAACTCACCAAAGCTACTATTGATAACATCATTAAAAAAACTGTTGCGACTGGTTCTATCAAACCTCGTAAAGAAGTTAACATCAAACCACAAGTGTCTGGTGTTGTGGATAGACTATATGTCGAGGCAGGTAACGTGATAAAAAAAGGAGATAAAATTGCTCGAATAAAATTAGTGCCTAGCCAAGTCAATATTAACAATGCACAAAGTAGTGTCCAATTGGCTAACATTAGATTTAAAGAAGCACAACGTGAACTCGATAGACAACGTAGTGTTTTTTCTCAAAAACTAGATGTAGAAAATGCGAAGGTTAGTTATGAAAATGCGCAAAAAGAAGAGGAAAGACAAAGAGCATTATTCACCGATGGAGTTATTTCTGAAATTGAATATAATCGTTTTAAACTTGATTTGAATTTGCAAAAAGCTAGTTTAGAAAATGCTAAAATTGCTGCCAACAATAATTTAAAACAATTCGAAAGCGAAGTGGACATTCGTCGACAAGAATTAGAATTTGCCAAAGATAATTTAGCCTTACTTAGAGAAGGTGCTACCAAGAATTCAAAGCAGGTTTCTAACATTGTCGTATCGACGGTTGATGGGATGGTTTTAGATATTCCAGTTGAGGAAGGTTCCTCTGTCATTGAGCGAAATAATTTTAATGAAGGAACTAACATTGCAACGGTAGCAGATATGAATTCTTTAATCTTTGAAGGAAAAGTTGACGAGTCAGATGTGGGGAAATTAAAAGAAGGTATGCCGCTTGAATTAACTGTAGGTGCTATTGAAGATGAAAAATTTAATGCAGATTTGGAATACATCGCTCCTAAAGGTGTGACTGAAGAAGGTACTGTAAAATTTGAAGTGAGAGCTGCTATCAAACCTACTTCTGAAACTTTCCTTCGAGCAGGATATAGTGCAAGTGGTGATATTATTCTGGATCGAAAAGATAGTGTTATGGTTATCAACGAAAGAGACTTGATTACCTCTAAAGATTCTGATTCTACTTTTGTTCAACTCAAATTGGGAGACAGCGATTTTAAGAAAACTCAAATTCAGATTGGATTATCAGATGGAATTTTAGTGGAGGTAACAAGCGGCTTAGATACTACTCAACAAATCAAAGTACTTAAAAATGTAACTGA
>CAJQQY010000352.1 GCA_905480595.1 uncultured Saprospiraceae bacterium
TCAGATGATTGCTAATAAATCTGATATTACTCGCCTCATTCAACAGCTTCCTCCCAATTATCAAAGTGCTATCCAAAAAGGAATTACTGCTATCGAAAAATATGATTTGAATGATTTTTTGAAAAATGAAAAAATGAACGAGGAAGGTTTGCTCATGCTTTTTAATAGTGTCAATCAATTTTTGGAAAACATTGAAGGGACTCGAAATTTTAAAGCTACGGCTGAGCAAACCGAGATATATGATCTTTTCAAAAGTAGGTTGGAAGAAAACAAAAAGTATGTTGATCCATTTATCGCAGCAGGTGAAAAATCAAAAGATCCGAACCAGTTAAGTAGCGCGCTTTTTTTAAAAAAAGTAATACAATATGATATCCATGAATTTGTCCAAAATACTTTTATTGGAAAAGAAGAGTTTGAAAAAACATTTACAGAAGTTAATGAGAGCTGGGAAGAATTTATTTCCAATTTAATTTTGATCTCTGGAGAGTCTGAACTTTTAGGAAAATAGTTTTGGTACAAAAGCTAGTCTTGTGAAAAGGAAACCCATATCTTCAAACTGAAAATATGGGTTTCTTTTTTTTTAATTTATGGAAAAACTATTTTACCACAGAAAACTTAATCAAAGTCATTCCTTCATCGCTTGAAATTCTGTAGAAATAAATTTGAGAATTCAAGTCTTGAATATTGACTTCCATTTTTTGATTTCCTTTCATTCTATTTTCACTAGAGACTACCTTGACAACCTTCCCTGATTCATCGATAATCTCAATAGTTACTTTTCCATCCTGCTGAGTATTAAATTCCAAAGTTTGATTTCGGTTGGCTGGATTTGGAAAAACAGCTGCTACATGTTGACCTTCACCAACCTCAAAACTTTCAATGTCAAAAGAAAAATCACCTGCTGGATCTAAGAGTAAAAACAATCGTTTGATTTCTTTATCCAATTTGATTTCATCAATCCACAAAGCAACTGGCGGGACAGGATATTCCGAGGAAGCGATTACCGCTCCTTTCTTTGCCGTTTCTTTAATGACGAAAAGTAACTCCTCTTCGAGAGCATCAATTTCATTTTGATATTTGTCGGCTAATTTGTTAAGACGTTTAGAATTTTCATCTGTTGCGAAAAAACTAAAAGCCCAAGCATTTGAAATTAAATCAGCGTTATCCAACACTAAGTCTTTGGTGAATCCTAAATATCTCAACAACTCTGGATTGTCAACATTTTCTAATTCAGTTTCGATTTCTTCTAGTCCTTCACTTAACGTTTCTTCAAATGAAATTTTACGAAGTGCTCTCAAATCTTCTAAAGCTCTTTTATCTTCAGTTGAAATTTTTGCCTCTAATTTATTTCGCAAGATTAACATCTTAGGCAAAGTAAATTCCTCTGCCAAAGGCATAAGTCCTTCAGCTACAGCTAACCCTTTTTTAATATCGTTTAGCGTCTTTTCTTCGCGAGCTTCTTTTTTCTCCTTGTCGATTTGAACAACAATTGCATATTGCTCTTCCGTCAAAACTTCTTCGTAAATCTCTCTAATTTTTTCTTTTCTTAAATTCCATTCTATATTATTATCGATCAAATTCGTTTTATCGTAAATGCTCCGATTTTGCTGAGGCGTCAAAAAGACACCCAAGTAATCGCTTTCAAATCGATTTTTTTGACGAGCTAAATTATTACCTATTTGATCTGCTTTTTTCTCTAAAATGTACCCGTCAAATTGAGCTATTTGGTCAGCAGTTAAAACTACTTTTTGTGCATCTTCTTTTTCGATCTGAAGTAATTTTACTTGCTCTTTGATATTTTTAGAATGTTCTTTATGAGCTTCACCTTCGTAGGGAGTTGAATAAATTTCTTGAATTTTAGCAGAATGATTTTTGTCAATCTCTCTTAATTGAGATTTCTGTTCAGTAGATAATTCTAATTCATTAATATGAAGAGGATTATAATTATTCCAACTTTGAGCAAAAACGGCCTGTGAAAAAAGGATCAAAATAAATGCCGAAAGAAGGGAACGGAAATAACGTGATGTTTTCATAATTCGAATTTTTTCGTGAAAAAATATTTAATAAATATAATCAAAAAAATATTTGCATTAATTTTAAACGAATCTTTAATTCGCCTCAGGTTCTATTTTTTCGATTGTTAAAGCTGCAAAAGTTTATTTTTAAAAATGATACTTCTCTACCTATCCCAGTATTTCTTCGATGAAAATATTAGGTTTTTAAGGAAAATAAAATTTACTATCTTGATGCTGTTTATTATTGAACTTTGCCTAAGAGTTATTTATGGATATTTTAAAAAATAAACTTAAAACCAAAATTATGAGAAAAACATTTCTATTTCTATTCATGACATTCTTTTGTTGTTCAGTTTTTGCCCAAAAACCACACGAAAATGTCAACAAACAAGCGGCCATTCAGTCAGTCCAAAAACAATTTAAAGACCTTACTTCTTTAAGCGATAAAATATGGTCGTACGAAGAAACTGCTTTTAATGAAGTCAAATCTTCCAAAGATTTAGCAGCTTATGCCACCTCAAAAGGCTTTACTGTGGTAAAAGGAATCGGTGGAATTCCAACGGCATTTACCGCTGAGTACGGATCGGGTAAACCTGTGATTGGAGTTCTTGGAGAGTTTGATGCGTTACCTGGACTTTCGCAAAAAACTGTTCCTCACAAAGCTCCTTTAAATGAAGGTGGTGCCGGTCATGGGTGTGGGCACAATTTATTTGGAGTAGCTTCCCTGGGTGCAGCTACTGCGATTAAAGAATTGATTGAATCAGGAAAATTAAAAGGTACCATTCGATTTTATGGAACACCTGCTGAGGAGAAATTTTTTGGAAAATTATGGATGATTCGTTCAGGTGCATTCGAAGATGTCGATGTGGTGATGGACTGGCATCCTAGTGGAGAAACTAAAGCAGCGGTGCAAAAAGGTTTAGCCTTAGTGGATTTTATGGTTGAATTTTATGGACAAGCTGCACACGCTTCAGGCGATCCTTGGAATGGAAGAGATGCTTCAGATGGCTTGGAATTATATACAACTGGAATCAATTATTATCGAGAGCATGTGGAACCAACTGTGCGCATTCACTACGATATTCAGAATGCTGGAGAAGTAGTAAATGTTGTTCCTGACTATTCTAGAATTTGGACAAGAGTTAGAGATACGAGACGAGACGGGATGGTTAAGGTTTGGAAACAAGTTGAAAAAATAGCAGAAGGAGCTGCAATGATGGCAAACGTGGAATATAAAATTACTTTGATTTCGGGAGTACATGAAATACTAGTGAATCGAACAGGTTCGGCTAAGCTGCAAAAGAATTTAGAATTTTTAGGACCAATTACTTACACAGAAAAGGAACAAGAATTTGCCAAAAGAATTCAAACGGCTACTAAAAAACCAGAGGTTGGAATCGAGTCAATTATCGCACCTATGGAAGAAACTTTGGAACATCCTAGAGGTGGTTCAACTGATGTGGGTGATGTAAGTTTTGTTGTGCCTGTTGTTCGCCTTCGTGCGACAACAGCACCCAAAGGAACACCTTGGCACTCGTGGGCTGTAGTGGCTTGTGGAGGAATGTCGATTGGGCACAAAGGAATGGAATATGCTGCCAAAGCCATGTCTATGACGATGATTGATTTTTTCGAGGATGCTCAATTGAGAGAAGATATGAAAAAAGAATTCAAAGAAAAAAAAGGAGATTATATTTATAAGCCAATCATTCCAGATGGTCCTCCCCCGATTAATTCTACTTATTAATATTTGTAATAGTAGTAAGGCCTTCCAGATTTTTAAAATCTGGAAGGTCTAATAATTTATTAATGTTACATCATTCCGCAACGATCACAGGAACATTCGTTGCTCTAAATTTTCCACGAATCTTTCCTCCTTCACCAGTTCCTTCTGTCACATCAACTTCAGTTGCTCGATCCATATAACAAGTCGAATTTCCAACTGGTAGATTTGCTAACTGATTAATTCCAACAACTAAATTATCTGCACCTTGATTGGTTTGAAGAACCAAAGCATCATTCCCCCAAGTCCAACTCCCAATAAATAATCCTACAAATTGATCTGCTGAAAGAGCAGTTCCATCCCATTGTAAATCAAAGGCCTGAGCTTTAGAAATAGTATCTAATCCCGCTGGGAACTGGATCTCTTCATAACTTGGAAGTGTATTGTTATAAATATTACCATTTGCATCCGTGTAACTAAAAGTCCCTGAGGTTATCTGTCCTGCGTACTCTTTATAATGTCCGTTGAAAAAGAAATTATAAGGCAAAGTATCATTTTCAAAAAGGACAAAAGCTGGATCATCTAATTGTAAGATGGTACCTGTCGGTCCACCAAATTTGAATTTAGCAACGACCCACGATTTATCAGTATTGCTATTGTAAAAAACTTCATAGTCAGTATAAATTTTGTCTTGATTAACATCTAAGGATGATTCTTTTTCGCATGAAGAAAAAGATCCAATTACCAATAAGAGCACTAGGGTTTTGAGCATTGGTTTAAGCATGATTACTAGTTTTTTTTGATGAAAAAATATTTAAGAAATTTGATTTGCCCAGAAAACGAGTATTTCAATCTAAATGTTACTATGTAAAGTCTTATCGTTTTAATAAAGTTTGTTAAGGATATTAAAAGATTTAAAAGTCAGATTTTTTTCTAATCTTTGAAAAATGAATATGACTCGAAATAGAATTCACTATTTAATTTTTATCACCATGACTATTGGCGTTGGATTGTTTTCAAGGTCGAGATTTATTCCAGATTTGATCTATCCTTACCTTGGAGATTTGCTGTATTGTCTGATGTTTTATTTTATTATTGGATTTTTATTTCCAAAAATGAAATCTGTAAATGTATTGTTATATTGTGTAGCTATATGTTTTGCGATTGAGATTAGCCAATTGATTCATGTTGATTGGTTGAATCAAATTAGGAAAACAACTTTAGGTCGGTTAACATTGGGAAGTGGATTTTTATGGAGCGATTTGGTGAGTTACTCGATAGGTGGTTTAACTGGATTTGGATTTGAAAATTATTTAAATAAAAAATAGAAAAGCATGTTAGGATTAGTTTTAATTTATTTTTTAGCCAAAGCTTTTTATGATTTAGCTGGAGAACATGACAAACACCAAACTGGTTATGCTGTTGCTGGAGTGGTAACTTATTATTTGGGATCATTTATTGGTGGTATTTTAATTGTAATTGGTATGGAAATAATAACTCCAGGAAGTGTAGATGAAATGGATGATACCCTGCTCGGAATAATAGCGGTTCCTTTTGGATTATTCATTTATTGGTTGCTTTATCGATATTTAAAAAGATCATGGGAGAGAGGTGTTATCGTTGATAATCCAGATATTTTGGATGACGAAATGTTGTAGTTAGTAGAGATAAAGCAGGATTGTGTCTGCTGTCAAAAAGAAAATGAAAAGCTAAAACTCAAATTGATATCCATTCCAAAAGTCTTAATTCCACATTCGCTTTAACAGTTCCACATAAATTTTTTTTTGGATAAAAATCACTACGGATATGTGATTTTTATCATATCTAATTTCTTGAAAATGACTTTACTTATTTGTGATTATAAAAATAATCATAATTAAGTGGAGACTAGAAACCACTTCAAAAACAGGGCGTCACCGAAAAGCCAAACGAGTAGGGATCTAAATTTCAAAAAAATGAGAAACTTAAAAACAGCATTACTATTTATTTTTCTAGCCGTTTTTGCATCAGAATCTTTAGCCCAAACTTTTGGGATAAAAGCAGGATTGAATTTATCAACATTATTAGTGAAAGATGATGATGAAACATTATCCGATGATCTTGATATGAAACCTGGCTTTCATGTTGGAGTCACCGCTGAATTTCCTATTAACGAAATGTTTTCTTTCCAACCTGAGCTTTTGTTATCCACCAAAGGATTCAAGGAAAGTGATGAAGAGACTTTATTTGGAGAGACTTATAAGTATAAGAATTCAATGAATTCCATTTATGTGGATATTCCATTGCTTTTAAAAGGTAATTTTGATGTA
>CAJQQY010000353.1 GCA_905480595.1 uncultured Saprospiraceae bacterium
CCTTCATTCATTAATTCTCCTTTCCTATTATAGTTTTTCCAAATTCCTTCTTTCAATTTGGTAATCTTATCAATAGTTCCTTCACTTTTGATTTTAGTTTTATCTGTATCAAAATAAGTTTGGGTTATTTCCAAATTGGTATCTTGATGACAAGAAAGGACACAAAAAAACATCATTAAATAAAGGAATAATTTCATTAGATTTTATTAAAAAGCACAAACAAAGGTAGGGCAATTATTAAAAAAAGGTTTTTTAAATATTTTTTTTTAGTTGGGCATAAATACTTTCGATTAAGTCTAATCGAAGTTTTATTGGACGGGATATTTTCCAAAAAAATAATTTGTTTTTTTTATTGTAAAAATGGACTGGAAAGATTTTGATTTGTTTGATTTTTTAAAACCCAACAATTAGGATAGTGCAAGGCATCATCCTAATTGTTGAGTTTGATTTAACAGACGGTTTTATTTTTTTCTACTAAAATAGTATTGTAATCCAATCTGGAAATTAAGCTCATTGGAAGAACTCTCTTGTCGAAAGTCTCTCGTATCAGTTTTTACATCCGCTGTACTTTTTACATAATTATATTTTGCAATGGCTTCAAGACCTAACATGTCATTGACAAAAAATGATAACCTAGGGCCGACTCCAAATTTTGAAATGGAATTGTCTGTTGAGTTCTCCAAAATAGTTTCGGAGGACGAACCAAAGGCAGCATCCAACTCTATAAAGACAGCAGCTTTATTCTCCAAAAAAGGAACATAATATCTTACAATAGGTCCTAATAATAAGTTATTAGTCTTGTCAGTTCCTGTGCTGGTTGTTATTTTTTCATTTGTCAAACTTACTTGACCTCCAACTGCAAAATGAGGGAATAAGAAATATGCCACAACAGGCTCAAAAGTAAAAACTGTTGATTCTGGTTTATCAACTGTTGTAGTTTGTCCACCTTCTGTTACTTCTACTTTTGAATTAGAAGTTTTAAAACTTAAAGTTCCTCCAATCAGAAAATTACTGTTGGCAGTAACTTGAGCATTAGAACTGAAAGAAAATAACAATACACTTACAAATGTGATGATAAAATAAAATAATTTTTTCATAATGTTTTTTTTTTGGTTAGAAAGATATAATAGAATTTTATTATGCAATTTGAAAAAGTTTGGAAAGGGAAGGAGTGACGAAATTCAGTTTTCTGTAATGATTTTTATCAATTATAATAATCGGTGATGGTGTCACTATAATATGTTTGATAAAAGTCATATCAAAAATTGATTTTTATCATTTTTCGTGAAGTCGTCAATTTATATTTTAAGGAACGTATTCATATTACTTAACTAAAATTGATACTCATGAAAAAAAATATACTCTATTTTGGAATTCAAATCTTCTTTTGTATTTCTATTTTTTCTCAAAATTTAATCAGTTCAGAATTTTTAGCTGCTCGTTCTCAAGCTGAAATTATTGATGATTACAATTTCATTTTTATTTATAGTGGTGTTGAAATGTATAAAATCAACTATACCACTTTAGATGTTAAAGGAGTCTTAGATACCGCTTCTGGATTGGTTGTTATTCCAGATTTACCCAATAAGAAATATCCTTTATTATGTTATCAACATGGAACGATTGGTACAAAAGATAATGTCCCTTCTAATCTAAAAGGTGGCTATGAGCTTTCCGAAATTTGGGGAAGCATGGGATACATTACTTTTACACCTGACTTATTAGGGTTAGGAGATTCCAGAGGTTTTCATCCTTTTGTACATGCTGCATCTGAAGCATCTGCTGCGATTGATATGATGTCTGCAACTAAAGAATTTTTATATAATCTTGACCAACCCTACAATGACCAACTTTTTATAACAGGGTATTCACAAGGTGGACATTCAGCCGCCGCACTTCACGAAGAGCTCAATGCCAATTACATCGATCAATTTCCAGTAACTGCTTCTGCTCCCATGTCAGGTCCTTACGACTTATCAGGAATCATTCATGATGTGATGTTTGATGATACGACTCCCTATAGTTCTGTTTTATATTTGCCTTATACATTATTAAGTTATCAAACTGTTTACGAAAATTTATTTACGGAGTTAGATGATATTTTTAAACCAATTTATGCAGATATAATCCAAGGGTTTTGGGAAGGGACAAAATCTAGAGATACTTTGACAAATGAATTGTTGGATCAACTAACTTTGGATTATGGGGTACCCTATCCAGTAAAAATGCTTTTGGATGATGTTGCCTATGAAATGAAAAACGATTATGATCATCCATTGAATATCGCTTTACGAGAAAATGATGTTTATGATTGGACGCCAGAAGCACCCACTCGATTTTTTTATTGTGAAGCCGATGAACAAGTTCCATATACAGTTTCTCTATTAGCCGATTCTATCATGAATTTAAATGGAGCATTAGATGTAAATGCCATTGATGTAAATTCTGATGAAGATCATTATGGATGCATCAAACCTGCTCTAGTTGCTGGTCTTATTTTCTTCGGAGGGTATCAGGAAGTTGAAGATTTGACTTTAGTTGCAAATCTAGATCAGGAAGTATACTATGAATGTTACCCTAATCCTGCCAACGAAATTTTATTTATAAAAAACCGAAAGAATAGTGGGATAATGCAAATGGTTGATATTAACGGAAGAGTATTGTTAGGAAAAAAGTTAAACATTGGGATTAATTCAATTAATGTCGATAATTATTCTTCAGGAGTCTATTTTCTAAGGATGAATTATGGTGGATTTATAACAACTCAAAAATTACTTTTGAGTAAGTAATTATCATTTTCAACAAAAGAAAAATTAATATTATGAGAACAGCAAATTGATTTTAATCATGACAGTTTTTGATGTTTATCACTTCTTTTTGAATGTATTATTTTCAATTTATACATGAGGATATTTGAAAATAGATAAAAAACCATTACCATGAAAAAATTAATTACATTTTTATTTTTGACCTTTTGCTTTTCGGGGTTTTCCCAAAATCTTGATGACATGTCTAAGTATTTTCCAAAGCTGATGCCTAATACTAAAGTAACTACAGGTATTATAGAACATAGAGGGTCTGAGGATTTTGTTAAAGATTCAACTTATTGTTATTGGGAATTTTCCGAGGGTTACAGACTACTTGAACGTATTATATATTATTATAATAACAAAGGAAATGTCATTCTAGAAGAGGGATCTAATTATAATGATACGACTCAAGTATTTTTTTCTGTTAGTTCAAAAAAACATTACTTGTATGATGATGAGGATCGTTTAGTAGAAGAATGGGACGAATATTATAATTATAACTCAATGTGGATAAATATATCAAAAAAGATTAATATTTATAATAATGATCTGAAGGTGGAAGAGATACATCAAGAATGGTATTCAAGTCCAGGTGAATGGCAAAATATCTTACGATACCAATTTACATATGATGATAATGACCAATTAGAAGTTAGTGATTTTGACATATGGAACCCCTATTCAAATTCTTGGGCTCAGTTTATTCAATTTCAATACACTTATGATACCGATGGGAATAATTCCTTGACTCAAAGGTTTGATTGGGATGGAACCTCGTGGCATCTTATCCAACAACATGTTATGAGTTATAATAATCAAAATTTATTGATTGAGGATGTCCTTCAAGGTTGGGATTCCTATTCTATGGAGTGGCTTAATGAATCTAGATATTCATACGAATATGATGCATCGAATAACAGAATATTATATTTGGTAGAACATTTTGATGAAGTGAATGATGAATTTAAAAATTACTCTAAGGAAGAATATAGCTATGATGACAACAATAATAACACACAAGAATTGACCTTCTTTTGGTATAATGGTTGGGATGGAGAAACTAGGTATGATCATTATTGGGGTGAATTTCTGTCTTCTATATTTGAGCCTATTTCCAATGAAATAGAATGCGATTACCCAAATCCATTTATTCAAGGAAATGAGATCAATTGTGTTTTGGAAAATGGAAAAGGCTACGAACTTTCCATTTTTGATATGCAAGGAAGGATTATTTATCATACTAATATGACTGGGAGTTCTAGTTTAAGTTTAGATCAGGAGTTACCAAATGGTGTGTATATTTTAACTATCCAAGATGAGCGGAATTTTGTATACAGAGATAAGTTAATGATTCATTAATCTTTTTTTATCTAGCTGGGGTTTCCCAATTGAATCAACAGCTTGTTTAGAGATACTGGATTTGAAAAATCCAGCAACGTAAAAGCCGCATTTCAAATTAATGAAATGCGGCTTAATATCTAAGTTGTATTTAGTTCCTAATTAAAATTGGTAACCCACTCCTAATTGGATACTAAAATTTCTATCAATATCCTCTCTACTTTCAAAGGTATAATCATCAGAAGGATAAATACTATAATCATAATGATTATTAGTTACATCTGTTAACCCTTGACTAACTCTTAAGTCAATGAATAGATTATCCATAAGATAATACATTAATCCAACATTGATTCCCAACTCAAAAGAGTTTAAGAAATCACCATCTTTAGGTGGAACATT
>CAJQQY010000354.1 GCA_905480595.1 uncultured Saprospiraceae bacterium
ATATGAGAGTTTTGAAAAATATAATGTTGCTTTCCTTTTGCTTGATCAGCATGGGAATCTATGCGCAAAATCCAAAAGGACTTTCATCAAAAGTCGAAAATGTGGAATTGTCAAGGAAATTAGAGCGTAAATTTAAAAGAGACGCTGCTCGTTTAGCTTTGAGAATGGAGGCGGACAAAGAAGAATTACGTTATCAAAATATTGTCATAGCTCCAGGAAGTGTGGAAAGCATTTATCAAGCATTGGTAAATGTTTATAAAAGTGATGAGACTGCTCAATCTATCGCAAAGTGCAATGTACATACCTTTCCAAATCCTTCCATCGATCATTTCAATGTCATTTTTGAAAGAACAGTTGACTGGGCAATTCCTTTACAGCAAGGAGTAAGCGAAACAGATAGCGATGAAATCAATGATTTATTAGATGAGTATAATTTGGTGATCAGCAAACATGTGCAATGGAATAGCACACAAGATGCGATTACTATTCGAAGTAAAGTCCCATTGAATATGGCTGCACTTTCAAATGAATTTTATAATATTGAAGGAGTTACAGAAATTGATTTAGGTGTACCTACAATTGCAGGGAACGATATCCAAATTGAAAGATTGGAAAAAGGTTGGAAGTTGGAATATATTTTACAATTCGGTTCTTACAGCGACAAAGGAAAAAAACATGTTTGGAAATATAAAGTGTCAGACGATGGAGAAGTATCTTTTATTTCTGAAACTGGAGATCCAATTCCAACTTGGATGAAATGTGAAGATGATGTTAACAATATACTAGTGAATAGAATCTAGTTTAGATTTTACATTATTTTTTCAAAAAAAAGTTTAGTCATTACGAATGGCTAAACTTTTTTTTATTTTCGGGTTTAATAAATTAATAAACTAACTTTTGAACTAATGGAAATCAAATGCCTCCCTTTTTACCAATTAAATTTGGATGAATTTTATGCAAGTATGGCGCTTCGACAAGAAGTCTTTGTGGTAGAGCAAGATTGCCCTTATCTTGATGCTGATGGCAAAGATCAAGATGCTTGGCACGTCATGGGTTGGGATGAGGAGGAGGATTTGGTAGCATACACTCGACTCCTGCCTAAAGGTATTTCTTATGAAGGTTATGCTTCGATTGGTCGCGTAGTAAGTTCTTCAAAAGTCAGAGGAAAAGGTGCAGGAAAGAAAATTATGATTGCTTCAGTTGAATGGTGCAAAAAACTCTTCCCAGATCAAAAAGTCAAAATATCTGCGCAAGTTTATGCTTTGGATTTTTATCGAAACTTAGGATTTGAAGAAGTAGGTGAGGAATATTTAGAAGATGATATTCCTCACATGAGTATGATTTTGAAGGATTAAAAAAGCCAAAAATAAAATAGGATAGAAATGATAAAGGAAAACGTCAATAGAACTCGTTTCTTCCTTTTTTCATTTTCTAAAAACGCTCGATTACTTTTTTGAGTTTTCAATAAGTCATTCTCCGATGGTATTTTGAATTTAAATTTCCCATTCAAATTCACTTCTTGATTGAAATAAGCTTTTCGATATCTATTGCTTTTATTTTTAAGCGATAGATTCGTTTTTATTCTATTATTCATTCCATCTATGCCCATATCTATTTATATTTTTTTGGAAAAAAAATTAAACAAGCATCACCTCGCATATCGTCCAAACCCTTCGATATAACCAGCCCATATTTCAGTCTGACTAAACCAATATAAAATAGCAAGACCTACCAAAAATCCGAAAATCAAAAATACTAGTTTTTCCTTTTTTTGTTCTTTCAAAAAAGCTCGATTTCTTGCTTCCATTTTTTTCAATTGTTCAACCGTCGGAGTTTTGAAATTATACCTTTTATTTGAAGGTGGAGGTTTTGAATAGTCTTTAAAAACTTCGTAAGGATTTACTTTAGTTCTTAGACTTTTATTAGACTTTAAGCGGTTAGATGCATCAGCAGAATGTCCCATAATCATATTTTTTTGGTGAATAGTTTTATATTAATTTAATCTTTCCAAAATAGAGAAATGAGTTTCTTCGACTAAACTAGGCCGATTTCAGATATTTAAAAAACTGCTTTTAAACTATAACCTTTACATTCATGGTTTGCTTATTCACCTGGTTAGATTCGGTTAAGAAAAGTAACTGAACTACGCTTTTAGACATTAAAGCATTGTTTAATATAATTTTTACAAAAAAAAACTTTCTAATTTTCCAGTCAAAATTTTATATTTTCGCCTTACAAATGTATCGACAACCCATCATAATTACCCTGCTATTAATCCTAACTACTTCTTGCTTTGGGCAAAATGTAGATAGTCTAATTCTTGCTGCTACAAATCTAAAAGGAAGTCAAAAAGCAACTGCTTTTGAAAAAATCGGATTAGAATATTACCAACAAGATTTTACGATAAAAGCCAAAGAATACTTTAACAAATCATTAGATATTTCAAGAGAAGTCAAAGATACTTTAGGTCAAATGAATGCCCTAAAGAATCTGCTTCGGGTTGCTTACCACAAAGAAGATAGTGTGGAACTCTCGAGAGAATACGCAGGTCACTTAGAAGAACTTTCGGTTGATTCAGGAAATAAAATGATGCAAGCTTATGTCCTTCATCATAAAGGAAGAGCCAACAAAGAAGACTTTGAACTTTCGATAAATCGAATGAAACGAGCGCTTAAACTTTATGAAGATGCAGGAGTAAAAGAATCAACCAATATTGTCTATCGAGAACTTGGAGAGGCTCTTTTAGATACATCTCCAACTGAGGCATTTATGTATTTTCAAAAAAATCTGGAGCTGGCAGAAGAATTAAATTATCTAGAAGAAATTTATCTTGCCCGCAGTAATATTAGTAGTGCTTTAATTTCGATGAAGCAATATGAAGATGCTCGGAAATTTTGTGAGCGAAATATAGAAATTGCCAAGGAAGCAAACAATCAAGATTTTTTAGCTTATAACTATATGTTGACAGGAATTTCTTATAAGAATGAAAAAAATTATCCTAAAGCTATAGAATATGCCATGCAAGGATTGGAAATCTGTGAAGCAAATGACTTGATGGACAAAAAGCAATACACCTATCAATTACTTAAAGAAATTTACAATGAGCGTGGAAACTATACAGAAGCTTTTCAATTTTTCGCTAAAGAAAAACAAATTGAAGCTGCACTTGAAAGAGAAAAAACTGCGAATAAGTTAGCTGCTGTTAATGCACAATTTGAATTAGAAAAACGAGAGCAAGAATTAGTAGCTTTCAAGGAAATTAAATATTACGAGAATTTAGTCAAAAATGGATTGTTGATTTTCCTTGGCATCGTTGCTTTATTTTTATATCAGTTGAGTGTTCGAAGAAGGTTAAAAGTACAACTCCAAAAAGAGGAATTGGAAAAACTAAAGGTGGAACAAATGCTCGAAACGGAAGAACGCGAAAGACTCAAAGAAAGATTAGAATACAAGGAAAGAGAGTTGGCTAGCAACACGATGTTTATGCTACAGAAGAATAAGATGCTAACTGACTTGAAAGAAAAGATTGGGACAATTAAGGTTTCGAATGATGAACAATTGCGAAAGCAAGTAAATAATATTGATCGAAATATTGAGATGAATATGAATTTTGATGATGATTGGCAGAAATTCAAATTACATTTTGCGGAGGTTCATCCTAATTTTTTTGAGAAACTATATCAGGAGAGTAATGCTTTGAATAATAATGATACTCGTTTTTGTGCCTATATCAGAATGGGTTTGACGACGAAGGAAATTGCACAGTTAATGGGTATTTCTGCGGGGAGTGTTCAGAAGGCGAGGTATCGGTTGAAGAAGAAATTGGAATTGGATAAGGAGGTAAATTTGATTGAGTATATTTCTAATTTGTAATTTTTTGCCGCAGATTGGGCTGATTATTATGATTCTTTAAGATCTTCCCCAAAGTGTGTTCTTTTAGTAACACCTAAAAAGAGAAATCATAATAATCAGCCCAATCTGCGGCAAAAAAAATCAAATCTCTGCTGCCAATCTAGCCCCTCGATCAATCGCCCGTTTCGCATCCAACTCCCGAGCTTCTTCTGCCCCTCCGATCAAATGCACCGCAACACCTTTTCCTCTCAACTCTTCCAAAAGTTCCGCCCGAGGGGTCTGCCCTGCACAAATTATAACATTATCCACACGTAAGATTTCTTTTTCTTTTTTTCCAATGGTAATATGTAAACCTTCATCATCAATTTTATCATAAGCCACACTTCCCAACATATTTACTTGCTTCTTTTTCAAACTCGCTCGATGAATCCAACCAGTCGTTTTTCCAAGTCCTGCCCCTAATTTACCTTTTGATCTTTGCAATAAATAAATTTCTCTCGGAGAAGGTGCTGGCTTAGGTTCAACTAAAGCTCCACCTGATTGATATTCAGTATCCACTCCCCATTCTTTTAAAAATTCTTTTACATTCAAACTTGTCGATTCCCCTTCATGTGCAAGATATTCTGCCACATCAAAACCAATTCCTCCTGCTCCAATTATCGCAACAGATTTGCCAACATGCTTTTTATGTAACAATACATCTACATAACTCAATACTTTTGGATGATCAATACCATCAATGTTCAATTTCCGAGGATTCACACCTGTCGCTAAAATTATATCATCAAATTTCTGTGCTAGCAAAAACTCCGCATCTACTTTTTTATTCAAATTTAATTGCACATCATGCAATTCAATTTGTCGATTAAAATATCGCAACGTTTCATAAAATTCCTCTTTCCCTGGAATTTGTTTTGCCATATTAAATTGTCCACCAATCTCAGATGCTGCATCATATAAATGAACTTCATGACCTCGCTCTGCTGCAATTGTTGCTGCCGCCAAACCTGCGGGACCAGCTCCAACAACACCAATTTTCTTTTTATTTTCCGTAGGCAAATAATTCAACTCTGTTTCATGACAAGCTCTTGGATTAACCAAACACGTAGAAGTCTTACGGCTAAAAGTATGATCCAAACAAGCCTGATTACAACCAATACATGTATTAATTTCATCAGCTCGATTTTCCATCGCTTTAATCACAAAATCAGAATCTGCTAAAATTTTCTCTGCTACTTCAGGGGTATTAATTCGATTTGTCGTGATCAAAGGAATATTCACTTTCCCCATCATTCGCTTTGTCACCCAACTAAATCCTCCTCTCGGAACCATCGTTGCAATTGTCGGAACTCGTGCCTCATGCCATCCAATTCCTGTATTAATTATCGTCGCTCCAGCCGCTTCAATTCGTTGCGCCAACAATTCAACTTCTTCCCAAGTACTTCCTTTGTCTACCAAATCCAACATACTCAACCGATAAATGATAATAAAATTCGGTCCCACTTTTTCTCGAATGCCTTTAACAATTTCGACTGGGAATCTCATCCTATTTTCATAATTTCCGCCATAATCATCATTTCGTTGATTCGTTTTTTCTACCAAAAACTCATTGATCAAATAACCTTCAGATCCCATCACTTCCACACCGTCATAACCTGCATCTTGTGCTAAAGCAGCAGTATTAATAAAATCATTTATCGTTCCTCGAATTCCTCTTTGACTCAATAACCAAGGTTTGAAAGGTGTAATTGGCGATTTAATTTTAGAAGGCGCAACTAGAAACGGGTGATAACCATATCGTCCTGAATGCAAAATTTGCATAACGATTTTTCCGTCTTCAGCATGTACTGCTTTAGTGATTATTTCATGCTTTTTCGACTCGCCACTAGTAGACATTTTTGCCGCAAATGGTCCTACCCAACCTGCTCGATTTGGTGCGATTCCTCCTGTTACAATTAGTCCAACTTGACCACGCGCTCGCTCGGCAAAATACGTGGCCATCCGTTCAAAACCATTTTTGGTTTCTTCCAGTCCGGTGTGCATACTTCCCATGAGTACGCGATTTTTCAAAGTGGTAAATCCTAAATCTAGAGGCGATAAAAGATGTTTATATGGATTAGACATTTATGTAGATTTTATTTTTACAAAGATAAAATTTTGAAGCTATTTTTTTACTTAAAATAGTATCCCAACGGTCTTTTATTAAAAAAAACAAACTTCTATTCATCATAAAATACTAATAGTCAATACTTTAATCAAAGCAACGCTTTTCTATTAAAGAAACTATGTATCAAATCCTTTCTTAAAAGACTTTAATCTCGTCTCCTATTTTGATGATTGGCTGTACATCAATATTTACTTCACAACTCATCCTCATCCCAAACTTAATTTCACGTCCCATTTTTCGATAAGTTGAAAGTGTTTCTAATGGTTGTCCTGTGGGTTCACCAGTCAAATGATCAACATTAATTAATTTACAACGACCGCAAATCTCGACTGTTTTAAATTCTGTTTCGCCAATTTTTACGCTTTTCCAATTATCTTCTTCGTAAGCTTTTTCTCCCGTAAATATTATGTTAGAACGAAAACGATTCATGGGGATTTTATTTTCCAACCGACCATTTAATTCTTCCAACGAAGCTGTATTTGTAATCAAAACTGGGGACTTATCTGAAAGACTTGTCAAGTTTTGAACTATTCCATTTTCCGTTTCTTTGGTTCGAATATTTTTTTCTGGAAAAAAAACTAAGGTGCATCGAAATCCAAAAATTTCAGAAAACCACTCTCCTATCGAATCTACTTTTTGGACTTCGCAGGAATTGCTCCACACCTTTGATCGAAGTGTAACTCCATATTTTGTTAAGATAGGAATACTCGCTGATGAACCAGTTTTTTTATGAGAAAAAATCAAATCGCCATTTTCAATTTTAGTTTGAATCAATGCCATTTTTGGAAATTTTCGTTGCGTCATAAAAACACCGTTTTCATCCAACAACATCCAATTACGATCGTACATTAATCCTTTTGAAGTTAGTCTTGCTTCTTGCAATGAAATGCCTCCTAAAGATTTGACGGGGTAAATATGGAGCTCTGAAATTTTCATATTCGAGATTTTTTTTTACAAAAGAAACAAAACTTCCCCCAAATAAAAAATCAAGTTCCGATTAATTATAAATCCAAAAACTATCTTTGCTTTTCAATTAAAAATTAGAATTCAAATGTCATTATTTCAAATATTTGATTTACTCGGAACTGTCGCTTTTGCTCTTTCAGGAACAATGGCTGCAATCAATAAAAAGTTAGATGTTTTTGGGATTTTCATCATTGCATTTGTCACTTCGGTTGGTGGTGGAACTTTACGAGACATGTTGATTGGGCGAACGCCTGTGGGATGGATGACTGATTTGACTTATCTCTACATTATTATTTTATCAACTGTTATTGGAATAATTTTTAGGAAAAGAATGGGAAAATTAAGTAAAACACTTTTTCTTTTTGATACAATTGGATTAGGAATTTTTACAATTACAGGGGCGGAAATTGGTTTACAATTTGGGTTGCATCCAATTATTTGTGTAATCATAGCGACGATGTCGGGAAGTTTTGGAGGATTGATTCGTGATATTTTAGTGAATGAAATTCCTGTTATTTTGCAAAAAGAAATTTACGCATTGGCATGTGTCGCTGGAGCTGTTGGTTTTTTACTTTTAGAGATGATAAATTGTAATAAGGATTTACAGTATGTTTTGACGAGTGGGTTGGTGATTGTGATTCGATTATTGGCGGTTAAAAATAAGTGGGAGTTGAGATCGATTTATAAGTGATTTTTTTGCCACAGATTACATAGATTATTATGATCTTTTATGATTCCTTCCTCAGTATAGGTTCCTGTTCCTTAACACGAATTGGGAGAAATTATAAAAATCATAATCTCAGCGTAATCTGCGGCAAAAAAAAGCATCAAAATTCCTATCTTCCCATTTCTATTTTCAACAAAACCAATTATAAAATCATGCAAAAATATTTCCCCCTCAAAAAACTATCATTTGTAATTACATTGTTATTTCTGACCACTTCATTTTTTGCTCAGCAATTAATTGAAGATCGTTTTGCCTTCGAGCCGAATTTAACTTACAATAAAAACATTCCCTCACCAGCGTCGGAATTAGGTTATAAGTTAGGTGAACGATTTTCTATTCATGCTGATATTTTAGATTATTTCGAAAAACTAGCAGCTGCCTCTCCACGAATTACCATCCATACTTATGGCGAAACCTATGAAGGAAAAAGACTCATTTACCTAGTCATTACTTCCGAAGAGAATCAAAAAAATATCGAGACTATTCGGAAAAATAATTTGCGACTTGCTGATCCACAAAATATTTCTGCCACCGATGCAGCTGAATTGATGAAAGACCAACCAGTTGTAGTTTCCTATAGTTATAATATTCATGGTAACGAAGCGTCGAGTACAGAAGCAGCTATGCAAGCAGCTTATCGCTTAGCTGCCGTCGATGATAATAAGACAAAAGCAATTTTAAAAAATTCAGTTTTTGTTATGATGCCATGTATTAATCCTGATGGTCGAGACCGATACACGACTTGGTACAACTCTGTGCAACGAAGTGAATTGGCAATTGAGCCACATGATTTGGAACACCATGCTCCTTTCCCAAATGGTCGAACAAATCATTATTGGTTTGACTTAAATCGTGATTGGATTTGGTTAATTCATCCTGAGTCGAGAGGACATATTTCTGTTTATCAAAAATGGATGCCACAAGTTCATGTCGATTATCATGAGCAAGGATATCACAGTAATTATTTTACCGTTCCAGGAACGACACCTCGAAATTTATTACTGCCTGCTCAGTACGAAGCATTAGCAGATACGATTGGTCGAGCGAATATTGCGGAGTTTGATAAAAACCAAATCAACTATTTTACACGGGAAGCTTTTGACTTTTATTATCCAGGGTATGGATCGAGTTATCCGAGTGTGATGGGTGCCGTTGGAATGTTGACGGAGCAAGGTGGAATCGCAGGAGGCCGAGCGATTAGAACTAATGATGGATATATTTTGACTTTGCGACAACGGATTTTTGATCACTACACCACCTCTTTGGCAACTTTGAAAAAAGCTGCTGAGAGAAAAGATATTTTCCTAAAATATACTTACGAAACACTTAATCCAAAAAGTAGCAAAAGTAATATCAAGGCTTATATTTTCCCTGACGAGCCCGATGGACATTTATATGAGTTGATTAATATTTTATTAAAACATGGTGTCAAAGTTCATCAAACCGAAAGCTCTTTTCAAGTAAAAAACGCCACCTCTTATCAAAGAAAAAACATTTCTAACAAGACATTTCCAAAGGGCACTTTTATCGTTTCGACAGATCAATCTCGACACTTGTTTATTAATAGTATTCTCTCACCAAATATGGCAATCGAGGATTCTGTGATGTACGATATGTCAACTTGGGCTGCACCATTAGCCTATAATCTAAATGCATTTTACACTTCTAATTCTTTGATGATCAATTCACCTAAAGGAGGAGTAAAAACTTCGGATATAAAAAGTATACCGATTGCACCAAAAGGCGTTTCAGTTTCTAATGCTAATTATGCTTATACCATTGAGTGGAAACAAACAAATGCTCCCAAAGCTTTGTCGATGTTATGGAAAAAAGGTTACCGTGTTCGTTCCGCACAAAAACCATTTTCAACTGATCAAAAAACATGGTCTGCAGGAAGTTTGATTTTGCTAAAAGGAAGAAATCGAGAGAAGTGGGATACTATCGAAAAAGACTTATCTGAAATTGCTAACGCTTGCGATATTATGATTGATGGACAGCAAACTGGAAGGATGTTAAAAGGAATTGATTTGGCTTCTAACAGCAGTAAACCAATTCACCAACCAAGAGTTGCGATGTTAGTTGAACCGCCATTTTCAACCTATACGAGCGGGCAACTTTATTTTTTATTTGATAAAATCACCGAGCTTCCTGTGGAGCGCATTCGAACTTCAGTTTTGGAGCAAACAGACATGCCTCACTTTGGTTCGCGATATGGTTTTGCTGATTTGAATGATTACGATGTCTTGATTATGCCTGGTGCAAATCCGGATAATTTGAAAAAACTTTTTGCTGAAAAAAGTCTAGCGAAGCTAAAAGATTGGGTGAATCGCGGAGGTGTTTTAGTTGCCACAGAAGGCGCAGCTACTTTTTTCACCAAAGAAAAATCAGGCTTTACCGATGTAAAATTAATGGAAGTGAAAAAAGACTCTAGCGAAAATGCAAAATATTTAGCCTTCGCTGACCAAGAAGATTATCACGGAAAAAAACGAATTCCAGGGTCTGCATTGAACGCTCATATTGATGCTTCAAATCCTTTGGCTTTTGGAATGCCTGATAATTTATTTGCTTTGAAGTTTGGTTCTCTAGCTTTAGCTCCAAGTCCAAATTTCGAAACGGTTGGTTACTATTCAAAAAATGAAAATGAATTGTTAGCTTCTGGTTATGCTTCGCAAGAAAATCTAAAGCATCTTTCTGGAAATGCTTTTGCTGGTGTGAAAAATATGGGCAAGGGGAAGATTGTTTTCTTTTTAGATAATACGCAATATCGGATGTTTTGGCGTGGGCCATCGAGAATGATGCAGAATGCTGTGATGCTCTTGAAGAATAATTAATTTCTTTTGCCGCAGATTTTTTTGATCGTTATGATTTTTTATGATTTCCCCCAAGGATAAAAACCAAATTGGGAGAAATCATAAAAATCATAATCTCAGCGTAATCTGCGGCAAAAATTAAAAAACGAAAAGGGCAATCCCTCTCGGAATCCACCCTTTCCTGTCGTCGAAAAACTACCAAGTTTTAAGTTCTTAATTCTATTCCTATTTCCATAACATTATATTTACATCGTTAAGCCTACTTCAATTTAAAGGTAACTGGTAATGTAAAATTCACTTTTACATTCCGTCCACCATGTCTTCCTGCTTTCCATTTTGGCATATTTTTAAGCACTCGCAATGCCTCTTCGGAACATCCTCCTGAAACCCCTCGCAATGTTTTTGTATTTTGGACATCACCATTTTCATCAATCACAAATCTTAATATTACTCTTCCTTCAATTCTATTCTCACGTGCTATGGAAGGGTATTTTATATGTTTTGCAAAATATCGGATCAAGGCCGCATCAGAACACGATTTATATTCATCTTTAGACATTTCACTATAATTGCACGTTCCAAAACTAGGCATATATTCAGCAAAATCTCGTACTGGTTCTTCTATCAAAATATCCACCGGATCTTCCACATCAGGTTCTGGCTCAAAGTCATCGTCACCATATGGACCATCATAAAAAATTGGTTCTGGACCATCATCTATATCTATTGAAATTGGTTGAGGTTCCGCTGGTTCAGTCAATGCAACTTCATCGACAGGTTCGATGTGATCAGAAATATTAACCTCTGGAAGTGGTGGTGGTTTCTTATGAGTAGTTCTTTCAATCTTAACTTCTTCGTCATCAAATGTTAGCGTGCAGCCCGCGGGGGTGAATTCTGTGGAAGGATGAGACGTAAAACTAAATGCCATAATGATAAAACTTAACGACGCAATTAATCCTAATTTAAAATTTACCGCTCTATTTTTTCGTAATCCTGAAATGTCATTCTTCATCATAACTTGTTGATTTTTAATATTTTATAAAAAAGGCAAAACGATAATATTGGCTCAACTCTGATGGAGTTTGCCTTTGGCTTTTGCCAATATTTTTTAATTCTTTTTTGCTGCTGAGTAAAATCAGTAGCTACTTCGAAGGTTTTCAACTGAGCAACGAAATCATTTCGTTCGTTCAGTTATTTTTAGAGATGTAGGGAATATTACTTTTGGTGTATGAAAAATATTTTTATCCTGAAAAAAAGGTAATTTTGTTTTTTTTACCATAGATGAACACGGCTTGTTGCTCTGTTAATCTGAGAAAATCTGCGTAATCTATGGTAAATTAATTCCATAAAAAATCACGATTTCAAGCGATAAATAATATGATTGAATTTTCAAGATTTACTTTAAAAAATGGACTGCGAGTTTTGGTACACGAAGATAATAGTACGCCAATGGCAGCGGTTAATATTTTATATAATGTGGGTTCCCGAGATGAGTCTCCTGACAAAACGGGCTTTGCTCATTTGTTTGAACACTTAATGTTTGGTGGTTCAAAAAATGTGACTGACTTCGATGATCCAATTCAAATGGCAGGTGGCGAATGCAATGCTTTTACCAATTCTGACATCACTAATTTTTATGATTTAGTTCCGATGGAGAATCTAGAAACAGTACTTTGGCTAGAATCTGATCGGATGAATAGCTTGAATTTTAGCAAAAAAAGTTTGGACGTTCAGCGCAAAGTAGTGGTCGAAGAATTTAAAGAAACTTGTTTGAATCAACCTTATGGAGATGTCTGGCACCACCTTTCTGACTTAGCCTACACGGTGCATCCTTACCGAATTCCAACAATTGGCAAAGTACCTCAACATGTCGAAGATGCAACTTTGGATGATGTCAAAAAGTTTTTCAAAAAATATTACTGCCCGAATAATGCTATTCTAGTAATTGCTGGAAATATCAAACCTGAGGCAGCAAAGGCCTTAATTAAAAAATGGTTTGATGATATTCCAAGTGGGAATGTACATGTCCGAAATTTACCAAAAGAACCAAAACAAATTGAATTTCGGAAAAAGAAAAATCAAGCAAACGTTCCATCCGATGCATTGTATTTAGCCTTCCACACTCCTGGTAGAGCAGATAAAGATTACTACGCGATTGATTTGTTATCTGATATTTTGGGCAATGGTCGGTCAGCTAGATTATACCAGCGATTGATGAAAGAGAAACAACTTTTTACTCAAATTGATGCATACGTAACTGGTTATATCGATCCAGGTTTGATGATCGTCGAAGGAAAACCCGCGGATGGAGTTTCAATGGAACAAGCAGAAGCTGCTATTTGGGAAGAGCTCGAAGCTATCAAAAAAGAAATGGTTGAGGTGCGAGAATTAGCCAAGATTAAAAATAAAATGGAAAGCTCTTTGGAGTTTTCAGAAGCAAGTGTTTTGAATAAAGCAATCAATTTAGCTTTCTTTGAATTGTTAGGTGATGCTGAATTAATCAACTCCGAAGCTGTAGCTTATCAACAAGTTACCTCAAATGATATTCACCGAGTCGCTAATGAAATTTTGACAAAAGAAAATTGTTCTGAGTTATTTTATTTGGCTAAAAAGGAAAAAGAAAAAGTTTAGATTGATTTTAATCAAAAAAAAGTCCTTCCAAATTTCAAAAATCTGGAAGGACTTTTTTATTCTAAATATGGCAAACTTATTTACTCTTTATCTGCCCCAACAAAACATCCACCGCTTTTCTTAATTGCTCATCCTCCCCCTTCGCTTTTCCATCTGCAGAATTTTGAACTTCAATATCTGGAACTGCTGGACCCCATTCCATATTCTTTTTCGTTGCTTTTACATACCATGCTCGGAAAGGCATTCGAACAGAAGAACCATCAAGTAACCTACTTGATCCTGTAGAAATTACTGCTCCAAAAGTTGGTTTTCCAACCAACGTCCCAAGACCTAGTTGCTTGTACGCATGTGAAAAAATCTCCGCATTGGAATAACTATTTTCATTACAAAGTGCAATCGATGGTCTTGTCCAACTTGACAATGGCAATCGCTCCCCAAATGGATAAGTCTCCGTGAATTTCAAATGTTCTTTTTCCAAACTTTTCGCAGCACCTCGAGGAACTGTATATGAATGTTGGCGAACACTTAAAACGGTCATCAACATATCCGTCGTCCAACCTCCACCATTAAATCTAACATCAATCACCAAACCTTCTTTCCCTAATCCACTTGCGGTCAATTCTCTTTCAAAACGTTCAAAACTAGTCCAATTCATCCCTCGAATATGAATGTATCCGAGTCTTCCATTGGAATATTTTTCAGTCAATCGTTTTCGTTCTTTCACCCAATCATCATAAAGTGCTGTTCGCAGCGAACCTGTTGGACGGATAATAACTTCTCTCGAAGTTCCTGCAGCATCAACTACATCTAGCAATATTCTTTCATTCGTTTTTCCATTTAAAAAACTATAAAAATTATTGGTAGCTGAAATATTTTCTCCATCCACCGAACGAATGACATCACCAACATTTAATTTACTTTCCGATCGATCAGCTGGTGTGCTTGGAACAACTGAAGTAACTTTTACACCTTGAGAGGTAGATTCTACTTCTATCCCGAGCAATCCAGTTCGTTCTCGTTGCAAATCTTCAGGTGAAGTCCCACCTCGCATTCCCATGTGACTTGCGTTAAGTTGTCCTAACATTTCATTATAGAAAGTTTGGAAATCTTGACGTGTCGAAGCGTTCATGCAACGATCATAATATTTTGTTCGTAATTTATTCCAATCTTGTCCATGGAAATTTGGATCATAAAAACCATCCCGTAATCTTCTCCACCCTTCTTCAAAAATCTGCTTACGCTCTTCTTGATGATCAATATCTAATTTTGCTTGAAAACCTAGACCTTCTTGTTTACCACCTTCAACTTTTATTTTGGTCATACTACCGCCTCGCTTAATTCCGTATAAATTTTTTCCACCTTTATCGAGCGTCAAATTTGAAATATTAATTTTGGCAACCATTGTTTTTACATCTTCTCCATTCCATTTTACAGACATCAAACTTGATGGCCCAGGTGATCCTTGACGACCTCCTCCATTTGTTGAAAAATAAAATGACTCTCCATCTTTAGAAATCATCAAGTCACCTTCATTCCCAGCCAAGCGAGTAACTTGCTCGATGCGTTCATGAATATCTTCAAAGTCAATTTGAATAGGTTCTACTTCCTTGTCTTTCTTTTTATCTCCTTTTTTTTCTTTTCCTTTCTTTGGTTCTTCCTCATCTTCATCTTCCCAATCTTGTTTTGTTTTTTCCCAGTCCTCTTTTTTCAACCAAACAAACCAAACATCTGTATCACCATTATTTCGGTTAGAAAGGAAACCTAACTTACTTCCATCTCGACTCCATTGTGGCGAAGAATCAGATCGAGGATGTAAACTTACATTGACTGGTTTCTGATTTCCATCCGCGTGATGAATATAAATTTCTCTATTAAATTCTAAATTACTAGCGGCATATGCCAACCATTTACTATCCGGACTCCAACTCACTCCTCCTGGAGTTGCCCAACCATCCATTAATATTTTTTCATTGGTTAAATTTCCTTGTGGCGAGATATCTGCAACTACTAAAACTCCTCGACCTCGACGGTAAGCTATTCTTTTTCGATCAGGAGAAATGACCATTCCCTCTTCATCCTCCGCTCCATTCGATATTTTTTTCACACTCGTTTTGAATGTTTTAAATAAATCAACTTCCTTCGCATCACTAGAATGAACTGCGTATAAGTCAAATTTCCCATCACGATCAGAAACAAAAAGCAACGTTGTATCATTCAACCAAACTGGTTCTTTATCTCGAAAAGGATGATCAGTCAATTGGACAGATCGCTTTTTTTCTTTGTTATTTAATTTTACAAAAAGTTCTCCACGGACGATGAAAGCAATTTGTTTTTCGTTTGGAGAAAGGGAAAAATCAGTTGCGTCTTTTGTAAAGGTCTTATGCTCAATTGGATCAAAACGATAATCTTGGGCAGCTTGAATTTTCAGAGCCTTAGAGATTTTCTGAGTTTTGGTATCCATCGTAAAAATATTCACACCTCTTTCAAAAACAATCTTAGAACCATCTTCACTCACATCGAAATACCGAATTCCCTCATCCTTAAATTTCGTCAATTGCTTCAGCCGATCAGGATTTTTTCCATCAGCATTTAGATTGAGTTTAAAAATATTATAGCGACCATTGACAGCTCTTAGAAAAAATATTTCTCCTCCTCCCCAATCTGGGTAAACCTCCTGCCCTACAAAATCCGTCATCTCCATATAGGTTTCACTATTCCGATTATACAACCACAAACTTCTGTGAGCTGGCCCAGTATAAGCTTCTCGTTCCACTCGACAATTTCCTTTTACAAAAAGTATATAATTACCATCTGGCGAAGGCGAAGGCATCAAGCCTACCGCATCCATAATCCGATGTGGTGTTCCTCCATTTTTGTTTACGGCGTGAACTTCTTGCTCTCGTTCTACTTGTTGGAATGCACGTCGAGTATTAAAAATAATCTCTCCATTACTTCCCCAGCGAGCATCGCCATCATTAGTGGAATGGTGAGTCAACCGCTTTGGAACACTTCCATTTACATCTACCACAAATAAATCATTATTTCCAAATCGATTTCCTTGAAAAAGGATTTGTTTTCCATCAGGACTCCATTGTGGTTTCGATTCATAACTTTCATGAATAGTTAATCTTCGTGCAGTTCCACCAGAGGCTAACATTGTCCAAATATCTCCTTGATAGCTAAAACTAATTTTTGAACCATCTGGACTTAGACTGGGAAATCTGACAATTGGATTTTCTTGCGCGGATATTTGAAATGCAAAAAAGAGAGAAATGAAAAAGAAAAGAAAGGATTTCTTAAGCATGGTTAGTTGGTTTTGTATGATGAAAAATGAAACTCAATATAATAAATATCTTTTATCTGAATAAGGACAAGACAAAAAAATAAAAGCCTTCTAAAAAATGAAAATGCTTTTATTTTTCTTAAAATGAATTTAATCCCAAAATTTTATCTGTTCACCAACTCAGGATTCCCCATCAAACCTGCTTGGTAATTTTTCATACATTGTCGAATCTGCTCTTCGTTATTCATTACAAATGGGCCATAGGAATATACTTTTTCATCCAATGGTTGACCTCCCAACACTAAAAATTCTGCCTCTCCTTTTGAATAAAGATTAATCAAACTCTCTCCTCTTTGGTATAAAACTACTTGATTTTTCTTAACCACTTTAGCACCTTCCACTTCCAATTCTCCATTAATCAAATAAACAAAAGCATTGTGTTCAGGATTAGTTGGAATATCGAGACGAGCATCTTTTTTCATTTTTACATGATAATAAAAAGCAGGTGACAACAATTCTATTTTTGACTTCGCTTCAAATAATTCTCCCAATACTACTTTGATCCAATAGTCTTTGGTTTCAATCGTATCCATATGTTCCAACCGATGAACCATGGTAGTTGGTGCATCAAATTTAAACTTCGAAGGAGTATTCAACCAGATTTGAAATCCATGATATATTCCGCCTTCATCATAAAGTTGCAACCCAGATTCTTCCATATGAATTGCTCCTCTTCCAGAACTAAACATCATAAAATCTCCTTTCCCAATTTGAAAATCATAATTCAAACTATCCTTGTGATGACCTGTGCCTTCCAAAAAATAAGTAGTCGGCGTAACTCCCGCATGAGGATGTGCATCCACTCTCAACGGATCACTCCCCGCATTAACGTTGACTGGCCCAAATTCATCAAACAAAACATACGGTGAAACATGATCCAAATGATTTCCTGCAAATGCGCGCATCACAGGAAGTGTTCCAACATCAACTCCATCAGCACTCAAAATCCTGTGAATTTTTCTTTTGGTTTGATCTTGATACATACCAGAATTAGGAGTGACTTGACAGCCTTGAACGATACCTAATCCTAAGATTGCAGAACCTTTGATAAATTGTCGTCTCTTCATTTTTTCTATTTATAAAAATCAAACGGATTTTAGACCTTTTGGTTTAAAGATAAAAAATCTTTCATTTTTTGTTCGTCAGTCAAATGCCCCATCTCCTCCATTTCCCATTTTCAGACACAAAGTGTGCGATATCGAACAACTTTAGTAAAAAACAATTTCATAAAACATTGATAATCAACAGTTTTCATTTTGGCACACCCCTTGAACTTTTCTAATCAAACATTAAAAAAAAATCATGGATAGAGAAATTCCAACTTTAGAGCAGAACAAAAATCAAATGGGACAATGGTTAAAATACCTTGTCATCATCGCAGCAATTGCAGGTGCATTTTATATGCTTCGTAGTTTTTTAAAAACAGAAATCAAAGAAGATGATTTTCGTTTTGGACAAATTACAAGAGGTGATATTGAAAATAAAATCACCGCAACTGGTTTAGTTCTTCCTTCTTTCGAGCAACAAATTAATGCTCCCGTTGCAACTGAAATAAAGGAAATGGTTCTGACATCAGGAGCAGAAGTTCAACCTGGAGATTTGATCTTAAAACTGGATGAAGAATATGTACGCTTGCAATATGATGCGTTGAAAGATCAATTAGAATTACGAAAAAATAATATCACAAAACTCAAACTAGAGTACGATAAAAATCTTCAAGACCTTGATTACCAAGATCAAATTAAAGCATTGCAACTTTCTAGCCTTGAAGCAAACTTATCTGATTTGAAAAAATTAAATAAAATCGGAGGAGCAACTCAAGAAGAAGTGGAGCAAGGAGAATTGAATTTACAAATTGCCAAATTGGAAAAAAAGCAACTTGAAAATGAATTGAATTTCAAAAAAGAATCTATCACAAGTGATCGTCGAAATTTAGAATTAGAAGTTTTGATCCAAGAAAAAAGCATGCGAGAATTAGGAAGAAAATTAAAAGAAACTTCTGTCAAAGCTCCACGAGCAGGTGTTGTAACTTGGATCAATGAAAACATAGGACAAAAAGTAAATGAAGGAGAACCATTGGTTAGAATTGCTAACCTAGAAAGTTTCAGAGTCGAAGCAAGTTGTTCTGATCGTTATGCAAACATTGTCAAAGTTGGTTTATCTGTTGATGTCCGAATTAACAAAACTAACTTAAAAGGAACCATTACCTCTATCCTACCAGCAGTTGAAAATAACACGATAGAATTTGTTGTCGCTCTTAACCAAACCAGTCATAAAGAATTACGACCAAATATGCGTGTCGAAGTTTTCATCATTTCTGGAAAAAAAGAAAACGTATTGCGTGCTCAAAATGGTCCAGCTTTCACAGGTGCTAAGCAGCAAGGAATTTTTGTAGTCAATGGAGAGCAAGCTAAGCGTGCAGAAGTTCAAGTTGGTTTATCTAATTCTGCATACGTAGAAATTATTACAAACGAATTGCAAGAAGGTGATAGAATAATTGTCTCAGACATGAAAGATTATGATCACTTAGAAACGATAGAAATCAAGTAACGGTGAAAGGTTAACTAGGTATCCGATACTTCTCAAAACAAAAATTGAATAATGAATTTTTATAAAAAATATAATCGAACTTTTGCCTTACTAAGTTTAGTTGTTGCAATTGCACTTTTTCCAAAAATGACATTAGGACAAAGTGATTTACAAAATCTTTCTTTGGACAACTTTCTAAAACTAGCAAAAGAAAACTCTATCGGTGGTGAAGCAGCAAAAATGGATTTGCAGTCTGCACAATTGGATAACGCAATTTTTAAAGCAGGTTTAAAACCACAACTTTCTGCCTTTGCAAATTTCCCCAACTTCGCGAACACTTTTGCAGAGGCTCAACAACCTGACGGAACTATTCTTTTCCCAAGAATTAATAATAATAATTCTGCCCTGGGTTTGAGTTTAAGTCAAGCGATTCCATTGACTGGCGGAAGAGTTTTTGTGCAATCAAATTTGCAACGATTTGATGACTTCACTAATGATAAAATTTTCTATAATGGAACTCCTTTTCGGATTGGTTTTTCCCAACCACTTTTTGGATTTAATGCTTTGAAATGGGATAAAAAAATTCAACCAATTCTCTTACAAGAAGCTGAAAAAAAACATGATGCAGATCTTGAAATCATTAACAATGATGCAGCCGAATTATTTTTCAACTTATTAACAGCCTATGAAAATTTACAAATCGCTACTTCAAATAAAGAGAGCAACGAAACACTTTTGACCATTGCCGAGGAAAAATACGAGCTAGGAATTATTTCTAAAAATGGACTTTTGCAATTACAATTTGAATTAGCCTCTGCCAATAAAAATAAAAAACAAGCAGAACAATCTGTTAGATTAGCCTCCTCTTCGATTTATACTTTTTTAGGAAAAAAACATAATGGCGAACTAATCACACCTATTGCACCAGAAGTTAAAAACCTTATAAACGTTGACCTAACAATAGCTTTACGGGAAGGATTAAAAAATAGATTTGAGCAAATAAGTTATGCTCGCCAACAGATGGAAGCTGATCGTGATGTTGAACAAGCAAAACGGGAAGGTGGTCTTCAAGCTGACTTATCAGCTTCATTTGGATTAACTAGAGGTGCAACAAATGTTGGTGACATTTATTCTGATCCTCAGCAACAACAATTTGTACAACTACAATTAAATGTTCCGATTATAGATTGGGGGGCTCAAAAATCAAGAGTTACTTTAGCTCAAGCCCAAAGTGATTTTTTAAGAAAAAACATTAGTCAGAATAAATTACAGTTAGAAGCTAACATTCAACAAACAGTCGATGCTTTCAATAATTTACAAGAGCAACTTCAATTGAACCAAGAAATGAAAGAGCTCGCTCAGGATCGATTTGACATTACAAAAGAAAGTTTTGTTCTCGGAGCAATTAGCATCACCGACCTCACATTAGCACAAAGAGAAAAAGACCAAACAGCTCGTGAATATATTTTTACGCTAAGTCAATATTGGCAAAATTACTACGAACTAAGAACGATGACACTTTACGATTTTAAATAACAAATAAAAATAACTTGATCACTCCAATTAATAAAATAAAAATTTAAATCATGATAAAACTCGAAAACGTCAGTAAAATCTACCGAACTAAAACAATCGAAACGGTAGCGCTTAACAACATTAATTTAGAAATAGCTGAAGGTGAATTCCTTTCTGTCATGGGGCCATCTGGATGTGGAAAAAGTACCATGCTAAATATCATGGGCTTGATTGATGAACCATCAGAAGGTACAATTTCCATTGGACCAAACACGATTAAAGATTACAATGGAAAACCAATTGCCAAATTTAGAAATGAAAATTTAGGCTTTATTTTCCAAAGTTTCCACTTGATCAATGACCTTTCGGTGATCGATAATGTAGAATTACCATTATTATATAGAAGCGGAATTAGTGGAAAAGAACGTCGAGAAATGGCTGAAGAAGCATTGACAAAAGTTGGTTTAAAAAATCGAATGAAACATTTTCCAGGACAACTTTCAGGTGGTCAAAAACAAAGAGTGGCTATCGCTAGAGCGATTGTTGGAAAACCTAATATCATACTTGCAGATGAGCCAACAGGAAATTTGGATAGTGTAATGGGAAATGAAATCATGGATATTTTATTGGGTTTAAATCAAAATGATAAGACGACAATAATCATGGTGACACACGATGAAACGATGGCAAGAAAAACGAATCGGCTAGTGAGATTATTCGATGGAAGTCAAGTTTCCTAACATTGTTTTTCAAAAACTTTTTTTAAACAAAAGAAAAAAACACCATGCTAAAAAATTATTTCACACTAGCTATAAAAGTACTGGGCAGGCGGAAATTTTTCACCTTCATCAGTCTCTTCGGCATCAGTTTCACTTTGATGATATTGATGTTGATTACTGCTTTTTTCCAAACAGAATTAGGAGGCGATGCTCCTTTAGGGAAAAAAGATCAACTTGTATATTTAGACTATATCGAAACTTTTAAACAGTATCAAGACACCATTCCTGAAGTCGATAGTATGATGATGGATGGCGTGATGCGGTATGATACGACAGGTTATAAATATGAAGATTCTGGACGTTCCATGTCTCGTGGACCGGGGAGTCTAAAATTTTGGAATACACATATGATGGATATTCCTTTTGTAAAAAGTCGAACAATTTATATGGCAAGGCAAACATTCGATATTTTTATCAACAGCAATAAATTGACTTTTTCTTCCACGTTTACGGACGGTGATTTTTTCAATATTTATAATTATAATTTCTTGGCTGGAGCACCTTTTGGAAATCAACAATTAGAAAATCAATCGCAAGTTGTGGTTTTAAATAAGGAAGCTTGCAAAGCTTACTTTGGAATTAGTGAAGGAAACTTTGATGAAGCGATTGGTAAAGAAATTAAATTGGATAGAAAAAATTACGAAGTGATTGGTATCGTTGATCTAGTAAATAATTCTTTTAGTTTTTTAAAGT
>CAJQQY010000355.1 GCA_905480595.1 uncultured Saprospiraceae bacterium
GAATCCACTTCTGACGAACATATTCAAGCTATGGAAGCTCAACAAGCTAGAATTGCTGACTTGGAGAAAAAATTGGCTTTGTCTTACGAAGCGAATACTAAAATGGAAGCTGATTACGCTGGTTTAAAAGCTAATTATGGAGACCTTGAAATGAAGTTTGTAGGAGATGAAGATACATCTACGGAGGATTTTTCAGCAGAAAGGGAAGGGTTACAGGCTCGAATTACAGAGTTAGAATTGTTGCTAGCATCTAGACCAACCGAAGAAGAGTCAGAGCCAGGAGAGGGTAAAAAGAAGAAAAAGAAAAAGAAGAAAAAAAATAAAAACAAGAATAAAAAGAAAAAAGGGAAAGGTAAAAAAGAAGATAATGACAATAAAAAGCAAGGTTCAGGTGGACAAAATTCAGGTTATGCATTAGCCTTTGCTGAAAATAATTTACAAGTCGTCGAAGGTATTGGTCCTAAAATAGAGGGGGTACTGAAAGGGGAAGGTGTAAATACTTGGAAAGAATTATCTCAAACTAGCACGACGAGATTAAGAGAGATTTTGGAAACCGCTGGATCTCGTTATAAGATGCATGATCCTTCTTCTTGGGCTGAACAAGCCGAATTGGCGAACCAAGACGATTGGGGTAAATTAGTGAGTTTGCAAAAAGTACTAGGAAGTCCTGATGGAAAAGAAAGTGATTCAAAGGTTGAAAAACTTTATTTGAAATTTATAGGCTTTGCTAACGTAAAACAAAATGACCACAAAGTCATCGAAGGCATCGGCCCAAAAATAGAAAGCTTACTCAAGGAGGGAGGAATCAAAACATGGAAAAAATTATCTGAATCTTCACCAGAAGAAATTCAAGTAATTTTAGATGCAGCTGGTTCTCGATACAAATTAGCGAATCCTGGAACTTGGCCTAAGCAAGCGAAGATGGCAAATAATGGAGATTGGACTTCGCTGAAAATTTATCAAGATAAATTAGATGGAGGGAAAGAATAATTCCTTTTATTAAAATACTTTTTGATGTTGCCTGCATTTTTTAATTTTAAAAATGCAGGCAACTTTTTTTAATCTGTACCTTTACTACTCTTGATTTTTAAACAAAAAAAATCGTTCGCTTGTGAAAAATACTAAAATTCAATTTTTACTATTTTGTTTTTCCTTTTTTTTATTGACAGTTGGGACAACTCAGGATGGAATGATTCATTTGAATAATCCAAGTTTTGAAGATACACCAGGCCCTGGCCATGCAGCAAAAGGATGGTATGATTGCGGTAATATTAATTTCTCTTTAGAAACGCCACCCGATATCCATCCTATTGATAATTCACCTGAAAGAAATAATTTTGGAGTAACTCAAAAAGCTTTTCATGGGAATACTTACTTAGGAATGGTTGTTCGAGAAAATGAATCATGGGAGTCAGTTGCTCAGAAATTGGAAAAACCATTAAGTCCAGCTTCTTGCTACTCTTTTAGTATTTTTTTATGCAAATCAGGAATTTATGAAAGTGGACTTCGTTCAAAGGTTGGAGTTGTTGACTTTACTACACCAATTAAACTTAAAATTTGGGGAGGAAATTCATACTGTGATAAAGGTCAATTATTAGCGGAAAGTCCACTTGTGAAAAGTACAGATTGGCAAAATTATTCTTTCAATTTTCAGCCTAAGAAACAATATGCCTTCATTATTCTTGAAGCCTATTTTCATACTCCGACCATGAGGGTTCCTAATGGGAATATTATGCTAGATCATGCTTCGTCGATAATGTTGGTTCCTTGTGATGCGGAAAATACGAAAGTACAGTTGACAAAAGTTGAAGAAGAAAGGAATGATTCTGATTGGAAAATTAATTCTAAAGTATATTTAAAAGATCATCGAAAACAAGAATTAGGTACTTTTGAGAAGAAGGCTCTTGTCTCTCAAATTAAAGAGTCTGGGCCAAAAATTAAATTCAAAAAAAACCAAATTACGCTCGAAGGAGAATTAGCATTGAGAAGAATTTTAGGGAGCTTAATTGAAAGTCCCAATCAAAAATTAATTATAGACTTTGGTGGATTAAAAGAAAAACGTTTTAAAATAAGAAAGGAAAGTGTGAAAGAAGTTTTAAGAAATTGGAGAGAACCATTTTCTAACCTTGAAATAATCAATTCGAAAGAAGAGAATAAAGAGGTGAAATGGATTTTGGAAAAAGATCATTTCTACATAGGAATCATTAAAAATGAATAGAGGGATAACAATGCATTTACATTTTTTATCCTAAATATTTCGCCAACAAAGAATGAAAATGATGCACTCCTTTTTCTCTAGTTGGTGAGAATCTTCCTGCTTGATAAAATCGAGATTTTAGCCCTTTATGAACTCCTTCGACAACGAATTCATCTTCTCTTTCCACTTTGTCTAACAATGCTCCTGCGCCACTATCTAATTTCGATTCATCGTAAACGTAAGAGATAAAAGAGACTTTGGTTTTGTTCAAATTGATGGGTTTAACAATATTTATGGACAATCCCCACGGGTAAAAATTTAACATCAGATTTGGAAAAATCCAATAGTAATAAGCTGCTACTTTTTTTCCGAAATCAATATGACCTTCAGGTAAATCGAATATCTCCTGTCCATCATCTGAATAGCCAATTTGTAAATTACAATGGTCGTAAATTTCGGTTTTATAATTTCCATAGTCCAGCACATTATTTAAATCTGCATGAACGAAAGGAATGTGAAATCCTTCCAAATAGTTATCGCAATACAAGGCCCAATGACAATTGATTAAATAATCTTTCCCTCGACTTTTGTCTAGTTTGAATTCATGTAAAGGCAGGAAACCTACGCGTTCATTGAGTCTGTCAGTTATGGTTGAAAAGTCAAAAACAGGATCAAGACTGGTGAAAAGAAATTTTTTCCAATTGAAAACCGGGAAATGACGTAAGTTTTCGCAAGGTCTAGGGAAGTTTTCAGCTTCACTAAATTCAGGCATTCGCTTGAAAGAGCCATCTAATTCGAATCGCCGACCATGGTACATACAAGCTAAATTTTTGGTTTTTCCAGGATGCTGAACAATGATACTTCCCCGATGAGTACATACATTGGTCAAGCATCGAATTTCATCATCTTTATCTCGAGAAAGAAAAATGGGTTCATTTAAATAGTTTTCCAAAAAGGTCATTGGAAAAACAGATTCTGAAAGTGGAATTAAATTTTCGTCGCCAATCCATTGCCAGGTTTTGACAAAAATCTTTTCTTTTATTTCTTCAAAAATATTTGGATCTCGATAAAAGGTAGCAGGAAGTGTTTCCGCTTTTTTAATATCGGGATGGATAAAAAACCTTTGGTTCATTTGCTTATTTCTTTAAAAATCAGAATTCAAAAATCAACCTGCCTTTGTTGCAAGCTAGGTCAAAATCAAAAGAACAAAATTGGTTAGTTCTTTTCAAAAAATAAAATTATTTCCTCGAAATAAACTCAAATAATCTGCGAATATCTGAGGTGAAAAAAACTCAACTCCTTTTCAATAAAACATAAAAAGGAATTCCTGACATCAATAATAAGAAGCCCCAAAATACCACTTCCTGACCACTACCAACAATGATTAAAATGGAAAAACAAAACGCTAAAAAAGCAATGATGAGTTTTCTAGTCATCCCTTTTTCTTTTTTTGTAAAAAGTAAAATCGCATAACTTGCCGTCGAAAAAATATAAGGTGTGATGACAGAAAGTGTTGATAGTGTCATCATAAATGTGAATGCGCTAACCAATCCTTCCGTGTAATTTAACATCATCAAAATAGAAACTAAAATACTCGACAGAACAATGCCGATTATTGGCGAACCATTTTTATTTAGTTTTCCAAAAATCTTTGGAAATAAATCGTCTTGTGCTGCCGCCATTGGAATTTGTCCTTGGATTAAGATCCATCCATTTAATGCTCCTAGTGTCGAGATGACTGCACCACCAGCGACCCAATATTTGGCAGATTCTCCCCAAAACATTGCTGCTGCATCTGCGAATGGCGCGGTGGATTTGGCAAGTGTTTCAGCAGGAATAATTCCCATAATAGCAGCAGAACTAAGTACGTAAACAAAGATGGTGATAAGTGTTCCAAATATGGTTGCTTTACGAATAGTCGAAGATGAGTTTTCGACACTAGCACTTGGAATGGTTGCACTTTCCATTCCTAGAAAAGCGAAAAATGTTAGAGTGGTGGTGGTCGCAATTGCCGAAAAATTGGATTCCGTACTTAAGTTTAAAGGAAAATAATAGTCTGAATTGATGTAGAAAATTCCAACTAAGGCGATGAATAAAATTGGAATAATTTTGAGGATGGTGGTTACTAATTGAACGAATCCGATAGTCTGAATTGGTTTTGAATTTAACCAACTGAAAAACCAAATAAAGGAAAGTCCAGTCAAAATAGCCGCCAAAGGATTTGTTGCCAATATTGGAAAAAATATGCCTAAGTAACCGACGAGTGCAACAGCAATTGCTGCATTGGTACACCAAATGGAAACCCAATATCCCCAAGCTACGAGGTAAGCTGGAAATTCACCTAAAGTTACTTTGGTGTAAGCATATGGACCACCGTTGGTATTAGGAACTAAACGACTTAAGTTACCAAAAACTAATGCCAACAATATTGCTCCAGCAGAAGCTACTAACCAACCGATTAAACTTATTCCGCCAAATGCAGCAAGAGAAGCAGGTAATAAAAAAATTCCTGAGCCGATCATGTTGCCTACGACGAGTGCGGTGGTGGGCCAGAAGGTTAGTTTTTTGTTGGACATTTATAATTTTAATTATTTTTAATAAAAATCTTTTTCATCTACCATGATGGTAGTCAACTCAACTGTATGTCCATCAGGATCCTTAAGGTAAATAGAATGAAAATAGAAATGATCCTGAAAATTGTATTTAATATTTTTTTGATCGAATTCTTCTTTGGCTTTTTGAAAGTTTTCATTGGTGACGTTGAAGGCAAAATGATCAATATCACTTTTTGGGAAATTTCCATTACCTGTTTTTTCAGGGAAAAGTGCTATTCCAGATTTGCCAGCTAAAAGGAAAATAGGGAAGTCGCCCCATTTTTCTAAACGGTATTTTTTTAGTCCGAGCGTTTTTTGATACCACTCAGCTGAGCGGTCTAAATCTGTTACTCGGATGGCGACATGATCTAGGGCATCTATTTTGAAATTTGGCATAATTTATTTCTTTTCTAAGCATGAAACGGATTCAATTATTCCACTTTCATCAACTATTAATTTTAAATTATTAATTCTTCCTTTGGGGGCTCTTTTAAGATTCGAGATGGAATCTTTTTTTATAATTTCAAAGTCTAGCATATGCAAATTAATTTCTTCATAAGTTTTTCCAACAATATCCTGACTATACATTTCTACGATTTTATCACAATCTGAACCAAACAAAAAGTAAACATATTTTTCTTCAATATCAGGATGACAGACTTTATTAATGCACTTTATTTTTTGAGGAGGTGGTAAACATTTATAAAAACATTCACCACATTTTTCTTTCACCTTTGCCTTCATTTTTTCAACATCTTCCATATTCCTTTCATGAACGATGAAGAAACATCCTAGAGGACAAATTCCATTTATTACTTTACAATCTTTATCGAGTTCGCAATAATTAAATTCATTCTCGATTAAATTTTGGAAATCTAAGATCATACTATCGCAAGTTGGAATTTTATCTTCATCAGGTTGAATTATTTCACAACTTAAAATTGTAGAAAACAAAATTATAGGTAGTATGAGTTTCGTTATTTTCATTGCTTTATTTTAGCCTAAAAATACAAAAACAAATACCACTTTTAACTTGATTTCATCAAATCTGAATTATTGTTAATAACCTAAATTTCTTAGGCATCATCTTTGCATTTTTTTAATATAACTCTTGATGAAAATGGATTTTCTTCCCCCCGAAGAATTATGTTTTTTTGAAAAAAACACTTTTCTAAAATCCATTTTTGAAATCAAAAACCCCCAGTTTAGTATTTCTTCTTTTTTGAAATAAAATATTAATTCGCTGTAAGTCAATTAGTTATATGGTTTTAGCGACTTAAAGTTTAATCAAAATTGACAAGGCCTACACACATCAACATACCATACCACATAATTTTCAACTTAGATTTTCAAAACTTTTAAAGACAAAAGCATAGGGCTTTTGGTTTAGGATCTTCCCAAATATAATCTATATGTATTTAAGAAAACTATTTATTTTGATGGCATGGATGTGTTTATTTTTAACAAAAAATAACGCTCAGGTGAATGCAGATTTTTCAGCAAACATCACAGAAGGTTGTGGAACCTTGCCTGTATCTTTTTCTGATTTATCAACTTCTACCAATGGTACAATAACCAATTGGAGTTGGAATTTAGGTGGAGTCTCCGTGAGTACTCAACAGGCAGGTCGGATTTTCCCTGAAGGATTTTTTGAAATCTGTTTGACAGTAACAGATGACAATGGAGATTCAGATACGGAATGTAAAATTGATTTTATCAAGGTTTACCAGATTCCAATTGCAGATTTTACGGCTGATAATACTTCAGGGTGCTCACCTCTCGAAGTAGTTTTTGAAGATTTATCGAGTTCGCCAGATGGAGCGATTACACAATGGATTTGGGGAGTAGGAGGAACCCAAGGTGTTATCGTCGATGATGGATCAATGACTTCGATTGAAAACGTTTATGATATTTCAGATAACTATGATATTAGTTTGACGATAACGAATGAGAATGGGTGTGTGGGAACTGTTACCAAAGAAAATTTTATTGAAGTTTCGCCAGAAGCTGAAATTCAATTAGTGGCTGATAATCAATTTCAATGCACACCTCCATTTAATGTTAATTTTACCATTCAAAATGTAGAACCAAATATTGAATATACGTGGACATTTGGTAATGGTGCAAATTTCTCTGGAGCTAATCCACCAACAGTAACTTACCAAGATCCAGGTTTATATGATGTAACGATAATTGGAGTAGATGCCACTACAGGTTGTGTAACTACTCAAGTTTTGGAGGATTATATTTCAGTTGGTTACCCGATTGATTTTACTTTTGACCAAACAGAAATCTGTGCAGGTTCGCCAGTTAACTTTCAAGATATTTCAGGATCGAGTGCGGATAATGTGATGTGGGATTTTGGGGATGGAGGAATTTCAGATGATCCGAATCCAACTTATACTTTTGAAACTCCAGGTTGTTATACGGTATCTCTTACTCGATTTGAAAATGGATGTGCAACAACACTTCCATCTGATATTTGTATTCAAGTAAATGAGTTGCCAAGTGCAATTTATTCCGTAATTAATAATATCGGATGTTCAGTTCCGCATACTTCTAATTTTGTAGGGAATGCACAAAACACTACGCAATGGTTTTGGGAATTTGGGGAAAATGGAGTAGCTGGAACTTCATCAGAAATGAATCCAAGTATCACCTTTACAGAATTTGGAACATATCCAATTTATTTAACAGTTTCTGATGCTGCTGGATGTTCAAATACTATGGTTGTTGATACTGTGGAAATTATCGAATTGAATGCTGCGGTATTTGCAGGAGAAGTTCAAGGATGTGCTCCATTGACTTTTAGTTTGACAGATGCTTCTACTACCGTTGCTCCGATTACCGATTGGTATTGGGAAATAGACACCCCAAGTGGATTATTGACCTCGACAGATGCCATCCCAAGTTTTACCATCGCGGATACTGGATGTTATGATATTGTTTTGGTAGTCGTAAATGAATTAGGTTGTGTAGATACCTCTATCATCAATCAAAAGGTTTGTGTAGGCATGCAACCATTTGTTGATTTTGATGCAAATCCAACTGCAGCATGTATAAATGAAAATGTAGTTTTTAATAATCTATCAAGTCCATTTGCCAATGAGTGGTTTTGGTCTTTTGGAGACAGTATTTATGCATTTACCGAAAACCCAGAACATGAATACGTGGATACAGGATCGTTTGATGTAAATCTAGTGGTCTTTCATTATGGCTGTGAAAATCAATTAGAAAAAGAAGATTTTATTTATACACTTGCACCCAGAGCTAATTTTAATGTAGAAAAAGAATGTAGTGATCCTTACGATCTTCTATTTGTGAATACTTCCATTGGTGCAGAAACGATAAAATGGGATTTTGGAGATTTGACTACGATGAGTGATACTTCTACCATGGATTCGGTATTTTATACCTATCCAGATACAGGTAGTTATATGATTACGTTGACCACTTATAATTCCACGACAGGATGTGCGGATACCTCTGAATTTGTTTATTATATCACCGATCCCAAGGCAGAATTTTTAATTGATACAACACAAGGTTGTGCGCCTTTGTCGATATTGGCTGAGAATAATTCCGTCTTTGCAGATACTTATTTTTGGACTTCAGGAAGTGCTACATTTTCAGATCATTTGAGCCCTAATCCAGAAATTACTTTTGAGATACCAGGAACCTATGATGATATACAATTGATTATAACAGATATAAATGGTTGTGAGGATACTTTGAGTTATGACGGCCAAATAATGGTCAATGGAGTGTCAGCAGATTTTCAAACCAATCCACCTATTGGGTGTAATCCATTAGATGTCGACTTTTTGGAAAATAGTTTTAGCCTTTATGGAAATGTGGTTGGATGGGATTGGAATATTGGGAATGGTTATTTAACCTCTGATTTGCAAAATCCAAGTTTTACTTTTGATTCCGTTGGAATTTACTCGGTTTCTTTAACTGTAACTGATGATTGGAATTGCCAAAATACTTTGGAAATTTCTGAGGCGGTGAGTGTGACTCAACCTTATGCAAAATTTAAAGGAGATACGCTAGGATGTACCGTTTCAACAATTAATTTTTTAAATCAATCGCATGGAACTGGTTTGACCTATGAGTGGACTTTTGGAGATGGAGAAATTTCTACGGATAAAAATCCAAGTCATGATTATTTAATAGAAGGTGTTTATACCGTTTGTTTGACGGTGACAGATGTGAACGGGTGTACTGATATTTATTGTTTGGATGATTATGTGGTGATTGCAGATCCTATTGCAAATTTCACATCGGATACTTCCTCGGCTTCTTGCCCACCATTAATTGTGAATTTTGAAAATCTTTCTTTAAATGCAAGCAGTTATGAGTGGGACTTTGGAGATGCAAGTGGATCTTCAAATATAGAAAATGCGCCTCACGTTTATACTACACCAGGTATTTTTGATGTAAGCTTAATTGCGATAGCAAGTGATGTTTGTCGAGACACATTGACTTTAGAAAGTTTTATTTCATTGGATGGGCCTGATGGTTCATTTACCTTCGAAATGGACAATCCATGTATCCCTACAGAAGTAAATTTCTTTGCAGAGTCCAATGATTTTTACACTTACATTTGGGATTTTGGAGATGGAGTTTTAGATACGAGTGGTTACAAAATGACCGATACCGTATCTCATTATTATACTCAAAATTATGACTTTGTTCCTAACTTAATTTTGGTGGATGATCTAGGATGTATTCGTCCAATTTCTCCACTAGATACCATAGCCTTAGTTGCCTTGGATGCTGATTTTGTAGCAAGTGAAACTAAATTATGTAATAATAATCCACCGGTGACTTTTGCTAATTTAACTAATTCAACGAATCCAATAATTGGTGTGGAGTGGTTTTTTGAAGGTGGAAATCCAACGACTTCTACTGAATTAGAACCACAAGTCTCTTACACCATACCAGGAGTTTTTGATGTAATGTTGATAGTAGATAATGGTTCTTGTAAAGATACTTTGACAAGAACAGATTACATTTCAGTTGGAGAAGTTCCTGTGGCAGATTTTACCATGTCGTCTGATGAAGGGTGTGCTCCATTGCCTGTTTCATTTACAGATGCTTCAACAATAACTACAGGGTTTATTGAAAAATGGCATTGGATATTTACACCAACAAGTCCACCGAATACTTCCGTAGAACAAAATCCTAATCATACATTTTTAAACGGAGGGGATACACCAGTTCAGTTGAGGGTGACAAGTAACGAAGGTTGTATGGATTCGATTTCAAAAATTGTTTATGTCTATCCAATCGTTGAATTGGACATTTCAGAAGATACTACGATTTGTCAAGGAGAGATAGTTAATTTATTAGGATCAATTTTGTCAGATACAACTGGTGTCAATTTTTATTGGGAAAATGACCCGACGTTAAGTTGTACTGATTGTTTGAATCCTTCGGTAAATCCAATGGATACGACTACTTATACTTTCGTTGCAGTAAGTGCAGAAAATTGTATGTACTCTAAAAGCGTTACCATCAATGTTCGAGATGAAGCAATTCCAGTTGTGACCATTTCAAATGATACGACGATATGTGCGAATGATGTAACTCAAATATTTGCAAGTGGAGGAGATAATTTAACAGGATATGATTGGGATCAGTCTGCAGCAGGATTGACCTGTTATAATGCTTGTAACAATCCAATTGCAAGTCCAGCTTCTAATACAATTTATACAGTTACAGTTACGAATGTTTCGGGATGTTCAAGTACAGCTTCTACGACCGTTTCGGTTTTTTATGAATTTCAAAATCTGTTAGGAGAAGATCGAACCATCTGTGAAGGAGATACAGCTCA
>CAJQQY010000356.1 GCA_905480595.1 uncultured Saprospiraceae bacterium
AATATCCAATATCCAATATCCAATATCCAATATCCAATATCCAATATCCAATATCCAATATCCAATATCCAACATCCAACATCCAACATCCAACCAGGATAACCAATATCGAACCTCGAAGAGTGTTAACCATTATAGGGAAAAGTTGGAAATTGGTTATTCCTGGTTGGGGGTTGGATATTCAAAAACACTTTAAGTTGGCAACATTATATTTTAGGTTATCCAATATATGATGCCCCTAGTTTTAGATATTTCCCTAATGATTAATGAGGAGACGGATCTATTAAGTTTCCTAAATACGCCTAAATTTATTTTTGCTCCTTTTTAAAATTTAAATTACCAATCTATTGATTTTTCTTACATTTGTCCCAATCAAACATCATTTCAATTAATGCTTTTTTCTAATAAAAAAATTCCTACTTCAATTTCCATCGGGCTATTTTTGGTCTTTGTTGGATTGTATTTGTATTCTAAATTCACCTACCATGAATTATGGAAAGATGAGTGGCAAGCTTGGTTGATGGCTCGCGATATGGGCTGGGGTGAATTGCTTGGATCGTTATATTATGAAGGGCATCCAGGGTTGTGGTATATATATTTAAAAGTATGGAGTTTGTTTTCGAACGGAGGGAATGATGAAATGTTGATTCAGTTGGCTCATGCAATTTTAATGGTTGGCGTTTATGCTTTGGTTTGGTTTAAATTTCGACTTCCAATTTGGTTGAAAGGCTTGATTTTATTGAGCTATTATCCATTTTTTGAATACGGAATTGTAAGTCGAGGATATGCATTTGTGATGTTGATTGGATTTACAATTGTATTGTTATTACCGAAAGTCCTTTCCAAAAAGAAAGAAGATAAGAGCAAAGATTTAATGATTCTAGGAGGATTATTTTTTCTTATTTGTCAGACAGAAGTCTATGCGGTTATGATGGCTGGAGCACTTTTGTTTTATGTTCTTTTGGAAAAAAAAGGACTTCAAAATTTTACTTCAGTTTTCAAAGACAAAACATTTTCCAATTTATTGTGGAGTAGTTTTGCTGGAATAGTTGTATTTCTAATTTCGGTTTTTCCTCGGACAAGTCAGGATGATTTATCAAGAGCATATTTGTCTGAACCTTTGAGTGGTGAAGTTTTTTTTAAAGGTTTTCAAGGAATGTTTGCCAATACATTTTGGATTGGTTCTATTCCAGACACAAATGTTTTTGGAGTAAATAGTTTAGGTTTATTTTTTAGTGTTTTGGTTTTAAGTGGATTGATTTATTTTTTCCGAAAAGAAAAAAACATTGTTTTTACATTTTTATTTTTTACGATTGGTTACTTTGTTTTTTTAATAACAATTTACACAGGAGGTGTTCGTCAATGGGGGACATTTTTTATATTTTTCCTGATGCTATTGCAATTATTTTTTTCCAAAAAGAATCAAACAGGAGCAAAATTGGATTATCTACAAATTGGATTTTTGATCACCATTTTTCTATTTCAAATTCGTTATACTTATTTGGCAATGGACAAAGAAATTCGTCATCCTTTTTCTAATGCAAAATTGACGGCTGAATTTATTAAAAAGGATGTCCCAGAACAAGCAGCTATTGTTGCGATAAATAAATTTGAAATTGCACCAGTTGTCGGTTATGCCAATCGGAATTTCTATGCCTTACCAGAAGGTGAAACATTTACTTATTTTAAATGGGTAGAGAAAATATACCTCCCAACGGAAGGCGAACTCAAACTTTTTGCTGGGTATAAAAATGTAAACAGAATTATAATTATTACTCCAAAGAAATTAGATGCTAGACGATATCCCAATGCAATGCTTTGGCAGAGTTTTGATAATTATAGCATGAAAAATGAAAGTTATTATTTATACACTCTAGCAAAATAAATTTTTAAAACCCATGCTTGGAATTATTGTAATCCTTCTCATCTCGTGGATTCTACTTCATTTTTTTGAAAAAGAAAATTTACTGTCCTTAGGATTCCTTCCGATTTTCAAAAGGTTAAAACAATTTATAATTGGATTTTTGGTTACCTCGATCATGTGTGTAGGAGTTCAATATTTAGAAGCATTTTTAAAATCTTCAGAATGGATGCTAAATTCAAATTTTTCTTTTGGAAAGGTTGTTCAATATTTTTATTGGGATTTCAAATCTGTTCTGACTGAGGAATTAGTTTTTAGGGGGGCGATACTTTACATCCTAATTAAGAAAATCGGAAGTTCGAAAGCGATTCTACTTTCAGCCATTTTATTTGGGATTTATCATTGGTTTTCGTTTGGGGTTTTTGGAAATATTATGGCAATGATTTTTGTTTTTATTGGAACAGGAACGATGGGTTATGCTTGGGCTTTAGCTTTTTCCAAAACCAAATCGATACTACTACCTTTAGGTTTACACTTAGGATGGAATTTCACAATAAACACGATTTTTTCAAAAGGACCACTTGGGGAAGGACTTTTACTTTCTCAGGGAGGAGAAGAAATTACTCAATTGTTTTCCTTAGTAGGCTTATGTTTAATTCCCGTTTTAGTATTAATCTATGTACTGTTTTTGGTATCAAATGAAAAAGTGAAAATAAATGATGAAAGTATTGACCAAATTTTAACGATGGATAATGAAACTGATATGGTCATAAAAATAGGACAATCTATTTGGAGTAAATGTGAAGTGAAGGAGGATTTAAATTTTGATTCATTAAATGAATTTGAAAAAACAGTAATATTGATTGATTTACTAGAAGGACAAGTAAACAATGGTGGATTTGATCAATACTTTTTTAATAGTTCTGGAAATTTTGCAATTGAAACATTAAAGGCTTTAGAAGAAATTAATGCTCCATTTGTTAAAGGACTTCTACAAGAAGCAATCAATAATTTTCCAAAAATTCCTTTTCCAGCATCTATTGAAGAAAGAAGAATGTTAATGAAGGATTTACCTGAAAGTATTTCAATTGTTTGGGGTAATCTTGATGAAAAATATTACCGTGAAAATCCTGAAAATTTAGCAAATCTAGTTGTTGGTTTTGTTAAAAGGAATAAAAAATATTTTGAATAATTGACTATGATTAACATAAAATAAGGTCTAAAATTCCTTCCTTTTTCCAACATACCTTTTACCTTTAAAGAACAAAACGTAAAAGTCAACAAATGAGAAAAATGAAGTATTTCCTATTCCTTATCCTCTTCCTTTCTGGATTAGTTTTTTTTACTTGCCAAGAGGACAAAGTTCAAAAATATCCTACTAGAATCTTAGAATTTGAATCGGCCAAAGCGGCAGAATTAGCAAAGAAAATTCGAAGCGAAGTTTCTGCTGAATTAGCCGATGGTTTGGAACTATCACTTTGGGCATCAGATTCCTTAGTGCAAGATCCTGTGGCAATTAGTGTTGCTCCCAATGGTCAAATTTATTATGCAAGCAGTCATCGATTAACTAATTCAGAATTTGATATTCGAGGTCATCGAGATTGGATGGTGGCTTCTATTTCATTTCAGACTGTGGAAGATCGTCGAGCATTTTTACGTGAAACCTTTGCGGATGAAAATGAAGATTCGAAGAAATTCCTAAAAGATTTGAATGAAGATGGAATTCGAGATTGGAGAGATTTAACAGTTGAGAAAGAAGAGATTTGGTTCGTCGAAGATAAATCAGGAAATGGGGTTGCTGATCGCGCTCAGATGTATCTACAAGATTTTTCAGAAGAAATTACAGATTTAGCGAATGGAGTAGAGTTTCATAATGGGGAAGTATTTATTTCCGTTGGCCCAGATTTATGGAGAACGAAAGATGATGATGGCGATGGTATTGCTGACTGGACACAATCAATTAGTCATGGATTTGCAGTTCATATTGGTTTTGGTGCACACGGAATGTCGGGAGTGACTACCGGGCCAGGTGGTAGAATATGGTGGGGAATAGGTGATATTGGAATGAATGTAATTGACAAAGAAGGCAAGCATTGGAAATACCCAAATCGCGGAGTTGTGGTTCGTTCAGAGCCTGATGGAAGTAATTTTGAGGTTTTTGCAATGGGCGTTCGAAATACGCATGAGTTTGTTTTTGATAAATATGGAAATTTAATCTCAGTTGATAATGACGGTGATCATGCTGGTGAACGAGAGCGATTAGTTTACTTGATTGATGGTTCCGATACCGGTTGGCGAATCAATTGGCAATTTGGAAAATATACTGATCCTGACAATAATTCTTACAAAGTTTGGATGGATGAAAAAATGCACCTTCCTAGATGGGAAGGGCAAGCGGCTTATTTTTTACCACCGATTATGAATTATGTCAATGGGCCAACAGGGATGGTTTACAACCCTGGAACTGCACTTGGGCCAAGTTGGAAAGATCATTTTTTTATAGCTGAGTTTCGAGGAGGACCTGGATATTCTCCAATTCATGCCTTTACATTAAAACCTGATGGAGCTGGTTATGCATTAGATACGACTTTGCAGATTGTAAAAGGTTTATTGCCGACTGGTCTAGATTTTGGACCTGATGGTGCTTTGTATTTTGGAGACTGGATCAATGGTTGGAGCACAAAAAATGAAGGTAGGATTTGGAAATTAGATATGCCTGAAGAGGTTAATTCTGATATTCGAAAAGAAACTAAACAATTAATTCAAGAAGATTTTTCAAAAGTAGATCTTCCAAAATTAGAAACTTGTCTTGCACATCAAGATATGCGAGTTCGTCAAAAAGCACAATTTGAATTGGTGAAAAGAGGGGAGAAAGGGTTTGAAGTTTTTGTGAAAACTTTGCAAAATTCAAAGTCTCAATTAGCAAGGATTCATTCGGTGTGGGGAATTGCCCAGTTGGCTCGAACTGGAGATATTGAAAAAGCAAAAGTTCTGATTAAACATTTAGAAGATAAAGATTCAGAAATATGTGCACAAGCTGCAAAAATGCTGGGAGATGTGAAATATAAATCTGCAGCACCAAATTTGATAGCTGCATTGAATAATGCTGACCCAAGAGTTCAAATGTTTTGCGCAGAAGCATTGGGAAGAATTGAAGAAAAAAATGCAGTTATTCCTATTTTAAAAATGTTGGAAAAAAATGATGGGAAAGATTCTTGGCTTCGAGCTGCAGGCATGATTGCTTTGGGCAGAATCGGCGAAGTTTCACCTTTAGTTGAACTTATGGATAGTGAGTTGAAATCGCAAAGAACAGTTGCTGTTGTAGCTTTGCGAAATATGAAGAACCCAGCCATTGCAGAATTTTTAAATGATTCAGATGAGGACATTGTTACAGAAGCTGCTCGTGGAATCAATGATGATTTTTCTATTGAAGAAGCATTGCCTGCATTGGCAAATGTTTTAAAAGAGACTCGTTTTACTTCAGAAGCACTTTTACGAAGAGCAATCAACGCTAATCTGAGAGTTGGGAAAAATGAAAATTTTGATTTGTTAGTTAACTATGCTAACCAACGGCGAACTGCTCCCGATGAAATGCGTGCAGAAGCGATTGAAGCATTAAGTACCTGGGCAAAACCATCGGTGTTTGATCGAGTAGATGGAAGGTATCGAGGAGTAATCGAAAGAGATGCATCTTATGGATTTAGCCATTTTAGAAAAAGTGTAGATGTATTGTTACAAGATAAGCCTATCGTTCAAAAAGCAACTATTAATGCTTTAGCAAGAATGGGGCTTTCTGATTGGGGAGAAGAATTATTGGCATTAATAAAGAAAAGTAAAGATGCTTCCGTTCGAGTTTCTATTTTGGAAACTTTAAATAAATTAAATGCCAAAGAATTGGATGCGGCTCTAGAAATAGCGCTTCAAGATAGTGACAATTCAGTTCGTTCTAAGGCTTTAGAAATTTTACCTGATTCAGAAATTGATGAAAATGTAGCGGTCAATCTTTTTGGAAAAATTATTAAAAGTGGCTCACTAAAAGAACAGCAAGCTGCTTTTACGGCGTTGAAAAAATTTAAAGGAAAGGAAGCTTATAATTTGTTGGGAAAATATCTTGATCGATTGATAAAAGGCAACTTAAAGCCTGAATTGAAATTAGATGTATTAGATGCGGTAGAGAAATATGGTGACGCTATATTATTAGAAAAATTAAAAATTTATCAAGCAGCAAAATCAAAAGATGATCCTTTGAGTTTGTTTAGAGAAACACTTGCTGGTGGTGATATAAAAAAAGGCGAACGCATTTTCTATGATAATGAAGCAGCTCAATGTACCAAATGCCACGCGATATTCGAGTATGGAGGGAATGCAGGACCTGGACTAGAAAATGTAGGGAAGCGATTGAGTAAAGAGCAAATTTTGGGATCATTGATTACTCCAAGTTCTGAATATGCAATTGGTTATGAAGTAGTTTCGCTTACTTTAAAAGATGGATCTAGCGAAGCTGGAATAGTCATGGAGCGAACGGATGAACATATAAAATTAAAATTAGGAAAGGAAGATATTAAAACGATTCAGCAGTCTGAAATTTCAAAAAGTCAAAGTCTTCCTTCAAGTATGTTGCCTATGGGAAAAGTATTGAAGAAAAAGGAAATACGAGATTTAGTCGCATTTTTGAAAAGTTT
>CAJQQY010000357.1 GCA_905480595.1 uncultured Saprospiraceae bacterium
AACTTCAAAGGTTACACCGCTAAAAAGAAACCCAGTTTAATTTCAGGCGAACCTCGATTATACTATGATCGCAATGAACCTTTTGAAAAAGAAGTTATTCATTATAATTATTATAAAACCACATCAAGTGTTGAAAAACCAATTGCCTACATAATTCCACAAGGGTACTCTGAAGTTATCGATCGTTTAAGATGGAATAATGTTTCTCTCGAAGAATTGGAAAAAGATCAATCATTTGAAGTCGAAATATATCGCATCTCTGATTATAAAACTGGCGAACGTCCCTACGAAGCACACTATTTACATAGGAGTGTTGAAGTGGAAAAATTCACTCAAAAGAGAAGTTATAAAAAAGGAGATTTCATTGTTTACGTCAACCAACCTTCTAATCGATACATTGTAGAAACACTCGAACCGGTTGCTCCAGATTCTTATTTCGCTTGGAATTTCTTCGATGGAATTTTGCAGCAAAAAGAATATTTCTCGTCTTATGTTTTTGAAGATTTAGCTGTGGAGATTTTGGAAAAAAATCCTGATTTAAAAGAACAATTAGAGGTAAAGAAAAAAGCAGATCCAAAGTTTGCGAAAAGTGGATATTCGCAATTGGATTTTATTTATAAAAATTCTGAGCATTATGAACCTACTCATCAAGTTTATCCTATCGGTAGATTGATGAAGAAATAGATTACAGTTTTACTGTTACGACTTCTTAACGATGAAGTCATAACAGTCGAACAGTTAAACAATTTAAAACATTCCCTCATCTGCAAAACTAAAATATCCTCTCTCCGAAACTATCAAATGATCAAAGACGGTCATATCCAAAACCTCTCCTGCCTTTTTTAATTTTTTAGTCAAAACTATATCCGCATTGCTTGGTTTCAAATTCCCTGAAGGATGATTATGACATAAAATAATGCTCGTAGCTCCTGACTTTTCCAAGGCTTTTCTAAAAACCATTTTTGCATCAACCACCGTTCCTGACACTCCGCCTGAGCTTACCAATTCTCGCCCAATTACAAAATTAGAGCGATTCATTAATAATATCCAAAACTCTTCGTGAGGTAAATCAATCAAAATTGGTGCAATCGCTTTGAAGCCATCCGAACTACTTTTTATTTGTGGTTTATCTTTGATAGCTGTCATTTGTCGGCGTCTTCCTAATTCAGCAGCGGCAGCAATTGTTATAGCTTTGGCTTCACCAATACCTTTAAACCTTTGGAACTCTGCCAAGGAACATCGGCCTAATTCATGAAGGTTATTTTCTACCGAATTTAAAATCCGTTTTGCCAATCCAACCGCAGTCTCTTCTCTTGATCCGGATCCTAAAAGTATTGCCAAAAGTTCTGCATCTGAAAGTGCATGTTTCCCCTTATTCAATAATTTTTCACGAGGACGATCTTCCTCAGCCCAAGCGGTGATGGCTAGTTTTTCTCTTTTGTATACTTCCATTTTGTAAAGTTGTTTTTCACAAAATATATTTTTTCAAAACAAAAAATCAATATTGTTCTTTCACATATTTCTCAACAATATACCCAAACCAAAAAACGCTTTTTGCGTTTCCACAAAAAGCGTTTTTATAAAAATTAAGAAGTTTTACTCTCTAAATATTTCTCAAAGCTTCTTCCAAATCTTGAATTAAATCATCCACATCTTCCACTCCTACACTTAATCGAATTAAAGAATCAGTTAAACCAATTTTTAATCTATCTTTTTTAGGAATCGAAGCATGCGTCATACTTGCAGGGTGACCAATTAATGATTCAACTCCTCCTAATGATTCAGCTAATGAAAATAATGTTGTTCCTTTTAATACTTTATTTGCATCTCTTAAATTTCCTCCAACAATGTCAAAAGAAACCATTCCTCCAAAATCTTTCATTTGCTTTTTAGCAATTTTGTGATTTGGATGAGTTTTTAATCCAGGGTAATAAACGTTATCAACTTTCGGATGTGATTGCAAAAACTTTGCAACTTTCTTCGCATTATCACATGACCGTTGTACTCGCAAATGCAACGTTTTGATTCCTCTCAAAATCAAAAAACAATCCTGTGGTCCAGGAACTCCTCCTGCAGCATTTTGGATAAATCGAAGTTCCTCCGCCAATTCAGAAGATTTCACAATCACAGCTCCATGAACTACATCTGAGTGTCCGCCCAAATATTTTGTAGCTGAATGCAAAACAATATCAGCTCCCATGTCAAGTGGGTTTTGTAAATATGGTGAAGCAAAAGTATTATCCACACAAGTCATAATTCCTTTGTCTTGTGCGAGTTTACATATCTTTCTGATATCCACTATATTTAACATTGGATTAGTTGGAGTCTCAATCCAAATGAGTTTGGTATTCTCATTGATGGCTTTCTCCAAATCTTTGATGGAATCCATTCCTACGAAATGAGATTTAATTCCAAACTTTCCATAAATCTTTGTCATCAATCTATAAGATCCTCCATAAAGATCATTTGTCGAAACAATTTCATCTCCAGGCTCTAATAATTTCAGAACAGCATCCATTGCTGCTAACCCACTTCCAAAACAAATGGCATCTGTCCCATTTTCCAAAGCAGCTAAATTTTTCTCTAAGGCACTTCGCGTCGGATTTTGCGTGCGAGCATATTCATACCCTTTATGCTTTCCTGGTGCATCTTGGACATAAGTAGAAGTCTGAAAAATAGGAGTCATGATGGCTCCAGAAGAAGGATCAGGTTCAATACCTGCATGGATCACTTTGGTTCCAAATTTCATTCTGATATTTTTTTTTATTTGGTTGAGTAAGATTAGTTTTTAATTCTAGCGCAAAAGTGAGTAAATTTTAAAACAAAATCTTACCCATTTTAGAAAAATAAAATGTTAATCTTTTTAATCTTTTTTAAAATAGAAAAAGGCAATTCGGGTCACCCCGAATTGCCTTTTTTCATTTTTTTCAGTATTTCAATAATTAGTTAACGGCTCCAGCTAATTCTTTACCCGGCTTGAACTTTACAACATTTTTTGCTGCAATTTGTAAAGCTTCACCTGTTTTTGGGTTTCTACCTACACGTGCTGCACGGTGGTTAGAAGAAAAAGTACCAAATCCTACTAGAGAAACTTTGTTGCCGTCTGCAAGGGTGTCACCGATAGCGCTAAAAACTGTGTTTAATGCATCAGTTGCCTGTGCTTTAGTGATGTTAGCTTCTTCTGCTACTTTGTTAATAAGATCTCCTTTGTTCATTTTGAAAAATTTTAATTTAAAATAATGGCACAAAATTATGTGCTGTTAAAATATGATACAATAAGATTGTATAAAAACTATTCAAAACCCTGCAAATACAAGGGTTTTGAGCGTTTAAACGCCAAATGTAGTAATATTATTTTTGTAAATTGCAGTCTTTAAATACTGTTTTCTCAAAACATTTTTTTTATGAAAAAATTAAAACTGCTATTATTGTGTAGTTCCCTTCTATTGGTTCTACCTTTTGTTTCTTCTTGTAGCAAAAAAACGGGTTGTCCTGTTAATGAAACTGTTGGAAAAACAACCAACAGAAAAGGAGACCTTTCAACTAAAAGAGGAAAATCTAACCTTTTCCCTAAAAAAATGCGAAAGAAGAAACGAGGTTAAATACCTCTTATATTAATCAAAGATATAATTTTATATCATAAAAATCAAACATTTTGTTTTTTATGCAAAAAAAGTTATCAACACTAATTTTTCAATCTTCAATGTTTGTTAGCTTTTTTTTCACTTTATAAAAACAAAATGTTTGGTTTTACGTTATTGCAATTTTGAATCGAGAGCTTCTGTCAAGCCGTCTCCAATCAAATTAAAAATTGTTACGGTTACAAAAATTGCCAGCCCTGGAAAAATTGCCAGCCACCAAGACATTGTACTTTCTCTTGCAAAACTCAATAGAAGTCCCCACGTAATTTCATCATTCTTCAGACCTATTCCAAGAAAGGATAAAAAAGCTTCAATCAGTATTGCTGAGGCTACTCCAAATGCGATGGTAATTAAAACTGGTGCAATGGCATTCGGAATCGCATGTCGAATAATTATTCTCCAATCGCTATAGCCCATAGCATTTGCAGCTTCGATAAATTCAAGCGAGCGTACACGTAACAACTCTGAGCGAATGAATCTTGCAATAGTTGTCCAGCGCAAGAGTCCAATAATTACCATGACTGAAATAATAGATGGTTTTTCTAAAATCGTTACTGCGGCTAATAATAAAAACAGGGCAGGAATTGCATTTACAATTTCGATTAACCTCATGATGATGAGATCAAGTGGGATAGTTATCTTTTTTGCGAAAAAAGAAATGCGTTCGAATGCTTTAGATAAAAAATTACATAACAATATAATTACAAAAAATATAAACAGGCTTTTCAACACTTCTGTTCCAAATGTTCCATTCTCATTTGCTACATTAAATGTGTAACTTCTTGATTGGATGGCATAAAAATATCCTAAAATAATTCCTATCAGATTTAGCCAAAAACGAATCCTTGAAACTCGAAAACGAGTATCTCCAAAAAATCCAGCCAATGATCCTAAAAACAATCCGATAAGAGTTGCTATGAACATTGATAAAACTCCTATCAACATTGCCACTCTTGTTCCTCGAATCATTCCTGCTAAAACATCTCGCCCAAATTGATCTGTTCCAAGCCAGTGCCAATATCTCTTAGATGGTACATCTTGATCTCCAAATGGAGAGACAAAATGTATATTTTTAGTATCTTGAGTGTAGTGAGAATATGGAATTAGAGGCATAATCACTTTTTCATAATCATGATCTTGCCAAGGTGTTTGATAAAATTTTGCCTCCCTTTTTGCCCAACCTAAATCAACTGCATATTCTTTTAAAACGGGAAAATAAGTCTTGCCTTCGATCTGACAATACAATGGTTTTTCATTGGCGATAAAATCTGAAAACAATGCAATTAAAAATATAACAATCAATACACGTAAAGACCATTTGGCTAATCTATTTTTTAGATATCGTCTTTTGACTCTAGCCCAATAGCTTTGATCCCTTTCCTGTTTTCCAAGAATATCCAGCGCCTTACCCTCCTTATTTTTTCCAAATATCATTTACTATTTTTTATCAAAAGAAATTCTAGGATCTGTCATCGCATATAAAATATCTGCCACCAACATACCTACCATTGTCATTACTGCAGCCAACATTAAAATAGCAAAAACAACTGGATAATTTTGCTCTAGAATCGAGGCTAACGTTAATTTGCCCATTCCAGGAATATTAAAAATTACTTCTATTACGACTGAACCAGCCAAGGCCGCTGGGAAGACATTTGCAAATAATGTGATTATGGGAAATAAGGAATTGCGAAAAGCATGTTTCCAAATAACCTGACTCTTACCCAATCCTTTTGCTTTTGCCGTTCGAATATAATCTTGTTGAATTACTTCGATCATTCCTCCTCTCATCTGTCTTGAAATAAATGCCAGCGAATTATAACTGATGCAAAAAACAGGTAAAATTAAATGACTTGCGGTTTCCCAAAATCGGTTCCAGAATGGAGCATCTGATGGTAGATCACCTAATCCAATGGAAGGAAATATGTCTGTCCATGCACCATATTCAGGTGTTGTAAAAAACACTACTAACATTGTAGCTATCCAAAAAGAAGGCAATGAATATAGCATAAATAAACCTACCGTTGTAATTTTATCAAAACGTAAACCTTTGTTTTTTGCGGAAAAAACACCCAATGGAATTGCAGCAAAATAGGCAACAAAAATAGATAACATCATCATAGCAAACGTCCAAAAAATCGCATCTCTAATTTCTGACGCAACTGGTCGCGAAGTTTTGTAAGAAGTTCCAAAATCTCCAATCATAAAGTTAGTTACCCAATTATGATATTGATTATCAAATCCATACCAATGAATTGTTGGAATGTACAATTGACTTGGCTTCGCTTTTTCTTTGATATTTTGATAACTAGTCTCTAAATTTGATATTTCCTTATCTAGGTAATCCCTTAATGTAGGAGTATTGTTATAAGCTTGTAAAATTTTATTTAAGCGGCTTGTAATAACTTTATCTTTCGATAATATTGGAAGGAAATTGAGTTCCTTCTTTATTTTTTTGACATCGGATTTCCCTATCGAATCTGGAATCTCAAATAACTTTAATTGAGTTTCTTGGATGGCATTTTTATAATTCGAAATTTGCTCCCAATTTCCATAATGAGAAATTAAAGCTTGCCAATTTTCTCTTTGATCCTTTTGAATGATTTTATAAAGTGTATCGGGATATGCTTTTGAAGTTAATTCAAAATAAAATGTAGGACCAGTCAAACCAAATAATTTTGCCCATCTCTGATATTCTACTTCACAATTATTTATGGCAGCTAATGAACTTGAATCCTCGCACCTGTTGGCAGGGTCACCAGGTGTACACTTACTTAATCCAAATGCTAAAAACGAAATAGCAATTAAGGTTGGGAAAAAATACAAAATACGTTTTACAGTATATTTGAACATATTCTTGGATTAAGTAAAAAACGAAACTGAAAATTACTCATTCTTATTTAAAAAATAATGGGTAGCCAAAATCATTTTTGACTACCCTATTTTTTCTTTTCGAAAAATCGAAAATTTATTTCTTCAATTCAAATTCATTTTCAAAAATCCATGGCTTTCTTACTGAAGGTTCGTAGTCAAACTTTTTATTAATCGCCATTCTTCCTGATGGGATCATGAGGAAAATACAAGGTTGTTCGTCATAAATCATTTTTTGTAATTCTTTGTATAATTGATTTCTTCTTTCCTCAGGAATCAATGTTCGAATCTCTTCGATAATTTTATCTGACTCTTCATTTCCAAATCCAAATCGATTTCCTCCAGAAGGTGTATCACTATCTGTATGCCAATTTTGATAAGGGTCATCGATACTTGGATCTTGTGACCATCCACTTGTGAATAAATCAAAATCACGCTTCGTTCTTGCCTCTGCCACTTTGTTTCCTTCTTTAACTACTAACTCAATATCAACACCTACTTGCCTTGCTTTTGCCTTGAAAATCGTCCCTATTTTTTGTCCTGTGACACCTGCTTTTGAAGAAAGATAATCTAATTTCATTTCGGTTAATTCACCATCAATTTCTTTATCTACAATTCCATTTCCATTCGAATCTACCCATCCTGCTTCTTTTAAAAGTACTCTTGCTTTTTCTAAATTTTCTTCAATCAATGGCAAGTCCTTATGATAATATGGTCGCGATGTATGAAATGGCCCAACTACTTTCTCTGCATAACCATACATTGTAGTGTTAATTATTTCATCCATGTTTATTAGATGTGCAAGAGCACGTCGAACCCTTTTGTCAGCAAGTTTCGGACGATTGTTATTTATTCCTATATAATAAATCGACATCTGTAATGGCTCATGAAAATTCAAATTGGCTTGGCCTTCTGTACTTTCTTTCAATGCATTATATTGATCTGGGGTTATCTGAGTCATCACATCAATTGATCCTGCCTTAAGTTCAGTAACTGCTGTGGTGACATCGCTCATTGGTTTGAAAATAATAGTTTCAGGATTAGCTTTTAGCAAAGGGTACTTCACTACTAATTTATCTCCCCACCAGTTTTTCTTTTTCCTTAAAACAATTCTTTGTCCTGAGATCCATTCTTCTAATGCATATGGTCCTGATCCACTTACAAAACCTTTTTCCCTTGAGTATTTTTCTTTAGAAAATTCAGTTGCAAATTCCTGCAACTGAGGATCAGAATCTGCTAATTTTGAAGCTCCTTCTGAATCTGATAATTGCTTAATGGTAAAGTTTTTCATAATCCCTTTTGGATCATAAACATGGGCTGGAAAAGTTTGTATATCTGTAAATATCATCCCTGTCAAAAAATAATTATCTGATACCAAAGAGAATTTTTTAGGATTAGCCTCATCAATCATTATATCCTTAAAACTTATGGCAACTGCTCTATAAGGAGCTGCTCTTACTTTGGGATTTAAGATGGCTTTGATCGAAAATTCAACATCATGACCAGTTACAGGTTTTCCATCATCCCAAACTGCTTCCTCATGAATTTCATATTTGCATAATAATTTTCCTTTATGTTCTCCTTCTGTAATCTCTTCGATTGTAGGCAATTCTTTCGCTAACATCGGCATTGCCTTGAGCGTCTTTGTATCGTAATGAACTAAATTCGAAAAAATTTGATTCATCACTCGACGACTATTTGCTTGGACGGTCAAAGCTGGATTCAACATGTTTGGTTCTCCTACCAAACGTGACACTACTGTGAATGAATCGTCTGTAGTCGTACCTTCCTTATCCGAAGCTGGTTCCGTTTTACAGCTTTGAAAAATCAATAGGCTCGAAAAAATAAAAAGTAGAATTAGGGATAATTTGTTTTGAAACATAATTTCGCTTTTTGTATCTTATAAAATTATTGAAAACATCTATGATGCAATTGTGTTATACATCAAAGATAAATAA
>CAJQQY010000358.1 GCA_905480595.1 uncultured Saprospiraceae bacterium
TGCTAAGTTATCTTCTGCTAAAAGAAAACCAGCTGCAAAGAAAAAACCTGCAGCCAAAAAAAAAGCAGTAGCAAAAAAAAGAACTAGGAAACCAGCGATGGCTTAATCCTATTCAAATAAAAAATAAAAACACCGTGAAGTGAATTCTTGACGGTGTTTTTTTATTTTCGCACTCTCCTATCCTATTCAATCATTTCAAAAAAACAGATTATGAATTTAGAGTTCAAAAACAAAAAAGTATTAGTTCGAGTAGACTTCAATGTTCCTTTGGATGATAAAAATAAAATCACAGATGATACTCGAATCAAATCTGCTCTTCCGACTATCAAACATATTTTAAAATCAGGAGGCGCAGTTATCTTGATGTCTCACCTTGGTAGACCTCAAAAGAAATTAAATGAAGATGGAAGTGTTAATGTTAAAAAATTCACTTTGCAACATTTGGTTTCTCACTTGAATAAGAAATTAAGGCTCAAGGTAAAATTCTGCCCAGAGACTGTAGGAAAAGAAGCTACGAAAATGGCAAAAGCTTTGAAAACTGGTGAAGTTTTGTTGATGGAGAATACTCGTTTTGAAAAAGGCGAAACTACAGGTGATCCAAAATTGGCTAAAGCCATGTCTACCTTGGCTGATCTTTATATCAATGATGCTTTTGGAACTGCTCATAGAGAACATGCTTCAACTGCAGTAATCGCAAAGCACTTCAAAAAAGGAAATAAAGCATTCGGTTTTTTAATGGAAAAAGAAATCGAGAATGCAAATCGTCTACTCAATGATCCTGAAGGCCCAGTAACCGCTATCGTAGGTGGTGCAAAAGTTTCTGACAAGATCATGTTGTTGGAAAAACTAATGAACTTAGCAAACAACATCATTATTGGAGGAGGAATGGCTTATACTTTTATGAGAGCGAGAGGTGGAAAAACAGGTAACTCATTGGTTGAAGAGGATAAAATAAAATTGGCGACTAGACTATTAGCAAAAGCAAAAAAGAAAGGCGTTAAAATCTATTTACCTAAAGATTCAGTAATTGCAGATTCATTTTCTGAAAAAGCAAAAAAAGAAACTAAATACTCTATGCGAATCAAAAAAGGTTGGATGGGATTAGACATCGGACCGAAGGCACAAAAAGAATTTTCAGAGGTAATCGTTAATTCCAAAACCATTTTGTGGAATGGCCCAATGGGTGTTTTTGAGATGAAACCATTTGCAAAAGGAACTATGGCTATTGCAAAAGCTGTAACCAAAGCAACTTCAAAAGGTGCATTCTCATTAGTTGGTGGCGGTGATTCTGTAGCTGCTGTAAATCAAATGGGACTGGCTGAAAAAGTAAGTTATGTTTCTACTGGTGGAGGTGCAATGTTGGAATTTTTGGAAGGAAAAGAATTACCTGGGATCAAGGCAATGAGTTAAAATTTTAAATTTTTAACTATCCTATTTTTTACAAATCCATTTCATTTGAGTCAACAAATGAAATGGATTTTTTTCATCCTGCAAAGTGTATTAATAAATTTACTATTTGCTTTTATTTTCCAAAAGAAACAAATCTACTTTTTCCTTACCCGATTGATTAATCATTTCTTTTTTCGAAGTTCTTGGAATTAGAACAAAAGAACCTAACATTATATCTACATCTCCATCTTGATCAAAATCGCCATCATCCATTACTAGCAGTCTTCCTGTTAATTGTTCTGCAAAAGTACTTGCTTCAAAAGTAAAATTCTCAGGGTTTTTATTTTCTAAATAAACAAAGTTTTCTTCTGGGACATAATCAAAAGTTGGAAAAAAAGACATTACTGCTAAATCAATATCTCCATCCAAATCATAATCATTAGCCAGCACTCTAGTCGCTCCATAAATTGGATAAAACCATTTTTCTTCAAATTTATTTTTGCCATTATTGATAAAAATTCGAACACCATGATAAGGTTTAGGAAAAATAGAATAATCAGCATTATCTCCATTAACCATAACGATATCTAAATGATCATCACCATTATAATCTATAAGTTCAAACCAACTAGAACCATATTCAGATCCCATTTGAATCACCTGCTCTAATCTAAAATCCAAATTACTCTCTTGATATAAAATATAAATGCCTTCCCTTCCTTGAGAAGCAAGAACAACTATGTCTTTTTTACCATCCTTATTAATATCAACCACTTCTGTTTTTGTTATTCCTGGCAGAGGAAGGATTATTTTTTTTTCAATTTTATTTGATTGAATAAGCATCGAAAGTTTACCAGTATGGTTACCAAATTCACAAATTAAGACTTCGTCAATTTTGTCATTATTCAAATCTACAACTTGTGAAAAAACTGGACGATGTAATTCTTTCGCTAAAGTTTTCAATTGACCATTTTGCTTTTTATAAATTGTCCCAGTAGGTACTTCACTTGGATTCATATATCCGATTTCAGTAAAGTACTCCGCATCATTTCCTTTTTGGTAAGAAATCATAGGGGAGCCAAATATTCGAATTTCATCTTTTGAGGTAGGCCAATAAATTGTTTCACCATAAACATTTCCAACAATAAATTTATTTTTTGTCTTATCAAATTGGACATTTGTAATACCTGCAAAGGGTCTATTATCAATTGAAATTGGGTTTCGAGAAAATTGAGTAATTGTCGAATTTCTTTTATTTCTTAAACTATCTACTTCAATTCTTTCTGGTGCCTTGGAAATTACATAATCGTGAATTTTCTTCCAGGTCAAACTATCTAATAATGGTTCAGTCGGATAAACATTAGTCAATCTAATGAATAAATTTTCTTTCATCGAATTATTTTTCATTGGATTGTATCCATCATATGAATACCCTAACCGAGCTGCCATCTCCGGTAAAACATTTTCTTCCCATATATTTTTTGGAATATTCGAAGGATTGGGAGTAAGGTGACAACCTGAACAATAGCTAGTAAAAAGAACTTGCGGATCAGACTCGCTGGTCAATGATTCATTACAAGAAGATAAAAGATAAAAAAATGAAAAGAGGAGAAAAATTATTGTTGATCTCATGGAATAGTCCTTAATTTGATATTAAGGCAAGGTAGTAATTAAGTTAATTATTCCAAATAAAAAATCAGAGAGTAGCAATGATTAAGTGTTGAATTTGAAAATTAATTGCTAAATAATTTTTCAAATTACTAAGATTCCCCGAGGTAAAGCCTCGGGGAATCTATTAGGTTAAACTCGGTCTGCATACATTTGATCATAATACTTTTGGTAATTTCCAGAAGTAACATTTTCTAGCCATTCCGTATTTTTCAAATACCATTGTACGGTCAATCGTAATCCTTCCTCAGATTGAATAGAAGGCTCCCACCCCAGCTCATTTTTAATTTTCGTCGCATCAATTGCATAACGTTTATCATGACCTGGGCGATCTTTCACGAAATGGATTAATTTTTTCGAACTTCCTTTTTCACGTCCTAATTCTTCATCAACGATATCGCAAAGCACATGAATCAAATCAATATTCTGCCATTCGTTATTCCCTCCGATGTTATAAGTTTCACCATTTTTTCCATTCTGATAAATTACATCAATCGCCGTTGCATGATCCATTACCCACAACCAATCACGAGTGTATTTGCCATCTCCATAAACTGGAAGTTGTTTTTCCTGCTTAATGTTATTAATAAAAAGTGGCAATAATTTTTCAGGAAATTGATTTGGTCCATAGTTATTCGAGCAATTCGAAATCACAATTGGCAAACCATATGTGTGATAATATGCTCTTACAATATGTTCAGAACTTGCCTTACTTGAAGAGTAAGGAGATCGAGGATCATAAGGAGTTTCTTCCGTAAACAATCCAGTTTCACCTAATGAACCATATACCTCATCTGTGGAAACATGATAGAATCTTTTCCCTTCAAAATCTTTCCAACTATTTCGAGCAGCATTCAATAAATTGACCGTTCCCAAAATATTGGTTTTGATAAATGCCATTGGATCCTCAATCGATCGATCCACATGAGACTCAGCAGCCAAGTGAATCACTCCATCAAAATCATATTTTTCAAATAATGAATTGATAAAATCAGTATCGACAATATCTCCTTTTTCAAAAGTATAATTATCTGCAGATTCAATATCAGTTAGATTTTCCAAATTACCTGCGTAAGTCAATAAATCTAAATTTACAATTCGATAAGTTGGGTATTTGTTGACTAATAATCGAATTACATGAGAGCCAATAAATCCAGCTCCACCGGTTACTAATATGTTTTTTTCAAAAGCCATAATTGGTTATTTTTTTAGTAATTCACAAGGCGACTTGAAATCATCTTATGAATTAAAGATAAGTCCTAATGAATAATTAAAATCAATTATTCATCTACTTTAACTACAGTTTTAAAATATTCGTATGTCTTTAACATTCCATCATGTCTAGAAACTTTTGGTTCCCACCCCAGAACTTCTTTTGCTCTAGAAATGTCTGGACGACGTTTTTTAGGATCATCAGTTGGAAGTGGATGATGAGTCAAGGTTGCTTTTGGATTTCCAACCATTTCTAAAACCTCCTCTGCAAATTGAGTCATGGTAATCTCATGTGGATTCCCAATATTTACCGGTTGAGAATAATCACTCAACAACAATCTATAAATCCCTTCCACCAAATCATCCACATAACAAAATGATCTAGTTTGACTTCCATCTCCAAAAATTGTCAAACCTTCTCCTCTTATAGCTTGAGAGAAAAAAGCTGGCATTACTCGCCCATCATCTACTCGCATACGGGGTCCATATGTATTAAAAATCCGAACAATTCGAGTTTCCAATCCATGAAAAGTATGATAAGCCATCGTCATCGCTTCTTGAAACCTTTTCGCCTCATCATATACTCCCCGAGGACCAATTGGATTTACATTTCCCCAATAATCTTCCACTTGTGGATGAACTAATGGGTCTCCATAAACTTCAGATGTCGAAGCAATTAATAATCTTGCTCCTTTTGCTTTTGCCAAACCGCATAAATTGTGAGTTCCTAAAGCACCGACTTTCATTGTTTGGATAGGCATTTTCAAATAATCGATTGGACTTGCTGGCGAGGCAAAATGAAGAATATAATCCAATTCTCCTGGAACATGAACAAACTTAGAAACATCATGGTGATAAAATTCAAAATGCTCTTCTTTAAAAAGATGAGCTATATTATCCATATTTCCTGTAATCAAATTATCCATTCCAACTACATGGAATCCTTCTGCCAAAAATCGATCACTCAAATGTGACCCTAAAAAACCGGCTGCTCCGGTGATGAGTACTTTTTTCAATTTACAGTAGTTTTAATGTTAATAGATCTGTGAGGTTCAAATATATTTTAAATGATTTTAAAAACTCCAATTTCTAATCAAACAGAATTAAAAATGTAATTGAATTACATTTTTTGCCTAAAAAATCATTTGGTAATTATCTCAGTAATAAAAGGAATGTGTTGGAATAACTACAATATTTAGAAGTTATTTTTTTCTGACTATTTTAAAACGAAGAATTGAAAGTAGAGTTACTTTTTTTTTGATTTGGAAAAACATCAAGATATCCACTTTTCCTCGTTAGGTGGCAAATATACTTAAATATAAAATATTTTTGGCATATTTTATATCTGATGAAATGGACATTTATTTTTCGATAAGACTTGACCTGCAAATTGGAATTTCTTTTATCAAGAACCTGACTTATGCTAGAATAAAATGAGTTAAACTTCCTAACTAAATAGGGTTTTTATTTACTTTTGTGGTTGGTTCTTCGTTTATAGTTAAGAATATTAGATTTATTTATTTTAATCAAAAGAATTAACGTGAGTATAAAAAAACAGGTCTGGAGTTTTACAATCATTTTCCTTTTTCTAGGAAATTCAACGATTCTTGCACAAGGGGAAAAGGGGGAAAAACGAAATAATCCAAGATACATCTTAGTGCATCTGTCTTATTCTTTTCAGAATCCAGGAGCTGATTTGAGTAATCGATATGGATGGAATAACACAACTGGACTAGGATTAGATTATTTGAGTGGCGAAAATTGGATTTTTGGAGCTCAGGTAGACTATCTTTATGGATCAAGAGTAAAACAAGATGTACTTTCCACCCTTCGGAATGAAGATGGAGACATTATAGGAAATAATCGAAGTATTGCCAATATTAGATTAACTCAACGAGGATGGAACGCTAACGTTTTGTTTGGAAAATTAATCCCATTTCGAAAAGAAAATCGACTATTAGGTCTTAGAGCTACAGCTGGGGTAGGTATTTTACAACACAAAATTAGAATCCAACAAGACCCAGCCTCCCTGGTTCCACAAACTACAGGTGATTACCGAACTGGTTATGATCGAATGTCTAATGGGTTAGCTTTTACGGAATTCATAGGAATTCAGAAGATAAGTAAAAATAGAACGATCAACTTTATTTTTGGTGTGGAGATGGTTCAAGGATTTACACAAAATCGAAGAGAATGGGATTTTGATAAAAATGCAAAAGATGAAAATAAATATTTTGATTTTTTAATTGGAGGAAAATTGGCTTGGACCATTCCTTTTGAAATTGCAGCAAAAGGGGAAGATATATTCTATTAGAATTCAATTAATTTATTTCAAAAAAAAGGAGTTAGCATTTAATCATGCTAACTCCTTTTTTTTTTTAAGAATTAAACTATCTCAACATCCATTTAATTTTTATTGAAAAAGTTATCTTCGAGTTTAGCATTTTCAAAACAAAATCAAACAAAAATGAAAAACATTCAAATAACTATTTCATTCTTCGCTATTTTTCTGATGAGCTTCTCTCCTATTTTTTCTCAAAAAAAATCATCGAAAGAAGCTCAAAAGGTCATCCAAAATTTGGAGGCACGAACTAATGAGTATGGAGACATGGCTCATAAAATTTGGGAGTATGCAGAGTTAGGATATTTGGAAACCAAAAGTTCTGGACTCCTTCAATCTCATTTGAAAAAAGAAGGATTTTCTATTAAAAAAGGTGTCGCAGAAATTCCAACTGCATTCGTTGCTGAATATGGAAGCGGTCATCCTATCATTGGGATTCTTGCTGAATTCGATGCTCTTCCTGGAATTTCTCAGGCTGCAGAACCAGAAAGAAAAGAAATTGAAAAAGGTGGTTCTGGTCATGCTTGTGGTCACCATTTATTTGGAACCGGTTCAGTAGCGGCGGCTGTAGAAGTAAAAGATTGGTTAAAAAGAACTGGTACAAAAGGAACTATTCGACTTTACGGAACACCTGCAGAAGAAGGTGGGGCGGGAAAAGTTTATATGGTACGAGCGGGTATATTAGATGATGTAGATGCAGTTTTGCATTGGCATCCAAGTAGTGCAAATGGGGCTTCTGCAGCTTCTTCCTTAGCTAACAAATCTGCCAAATTTAGATTTTATGGACAAGCATCTCATGCTTCCGCATCTCCTCAAAGAGGACGTTCAGCTTTGGATGCCGTGGAAGCAATGAATTATATGTCGAATATGATGCGTGAGCATATTCCAATGGAATCACGTATGCATTATGTTATAACGAGTGGTGGAGAAGCTCCAAATGTAGTCCCTGCTTATGCTGAAGTTTTTTATTATGTCCGTCATCCTGAAATGCAGGAAGTAAGAAAATTATTTGATCGTTTGGTAAAAACGGCTGAAGGTGCTGCCATTGGAACTGAAACGAAAATGGAGTACGAAGTCATTCATGGATGCTATAATTTACTTCCTAACGAAACGCTTTCAGAAGTGATGTTTAAAAATCTACAAACAGTTGGAGGTGTTGAATACACAAAGGAGGAAGAAGAGTTTGCCAAAAAAATAATCGCTACATTTAATCGAGAGGGGCTCTCTCCTAGTGATGCTCAGCAGATTGCTCCATACACAGTTTCCAATCGAGGAAAAGGAGGTTCGACGGATGTGGGAGATGTTAGCTGGATGGTTCCAACAGCAGGAATGCGATCTGCAACTTGGGTTCCAGGAACGGGAGCACATAGTTGGCAAGCAGTCGCAGCTGGAGGAATGGAAATTGGAACGAAAGGAATGATGGTTGCTTCAAAAACGATTACTTTGACTGCAATTGATTTATTTAAAAATCCAAAACTTGGCGAAAAAGCTAGAAAAGAATTAGTGGAAAAAAGAGGAAAGGATTTTAAATATGAGGCAATGCTTGGAGATAGAAAACCACCTTTGGATTATCGAAAATAAATACTTCATAAAAAAACGGCCTGCTAAAAAATCCATTTTCTAGCAGGCCGTTTTTTTATTGAGGTTTTTTTAGACTAAAATATTATCTAAAATTTCACTCATTCCTTTTTGTAATTTCAAAGCAGATGCTCTTGCCTGTTCGGCAAAATCTTCTCCATCGCTTGCAAAGATTATCCCTCTTGATGAGTTAACCAATAATCCGCAAACATCATTCAAACCATACTCCGACAATTTTTGTAAATCTCCTCCTTGAGCTCCAACTCCAGGAACGAGTAAAAAATGATCAGGTGCAATCTGTCTAATTTCTTTAAACTTTTCAGGATGAGTTGCTCCGACAACAAACATTAATTGTTCAGGTGTTCCCCAAGTTTGAGCAGTTCGCATGACTTTTTCATACAATGGCATTTCTCCATCTTGAGAAGCAAACTGAAAATCATTGCTTCCTTTATTTGAGGTCAAAGCTAAAAGAATTACCCATTTCCCTTCAAAATCCAAAAATGGTTGAACCGAATCTATTCCCATGTAGGGAGCAACAGTTACAGAGTCAAAATTGAATTCTTCAAAAAAAGCTTTGGCATACATTCGAGAAGTATTTCCAATATCACCTCGTTTTGCATCGGCGATGGTAAAATGTTCCTCTGGAATATACTTCATCGTTTTTTCCAAAGACTGCCAGCCCTTGACGCCCATGGATTCATAAAATGCTAAATTAGGTTTGTAGGAAACACAAAGGTCTTTCGTCGCGTCAATAATCTGTTTGTTAAATTCAAAAACAGGATCATCGTACTTCATTAAATGTTTAGGAATTCTACTAAAATCAGAATCCAAACCGACACAGAGATAAGATTTTTTGGTTTGGATTTGTTGGAGGATTTCTTGTCGAGTCATTAAAATTAAATATTGAGATTTTTATGAATTAGAAATTGAGATTCAAAATGTGAGTAGGTCTCAATACCCAATTCTTAAAATCTCAACACTTTTTTTAATTATGTTAATCCATTCACAGCAATCACTCCTTGAATCTCAGGAATTTTACTTCTGATCGCTTGTTCAATTCCAGCACGTAAAGTCATTGTGGACATATTGCAACTTTCGCAATTGCCCATCCACTTTATTTGAGCTTTCATATCTTCTGTTACCCCTACTACTTCTACATTCCCGCCATCAACTTTTAGGTGTGGACGAACACTTTCCAAGGCAGCATCAATTCTTTCCAATAATTCAGACTTCTCAGTTACTGACATAATTATTTATTTTAATAAAAAATTTAAAACTTTTCGAGAAAACCAGATCTCTGATTTCTTGATTAACAGTTCAACTATTTTACGATTTTACATCAACAATTTGAGTTGGTGTTTTTTGATTATTCCTCAAATTAACTTGTTTAATTGTATTTTGAGCTACTTCCAAAAAGTAGTCTTGTAATCCAGAACCTTCTTGAACAACAGCTGGCTTCCCGGCATCTCCTGCTTCCCGAATTCCTTGAATCAATGGAATTTTTCCTAGCATAGCTGACTCACTTAACTTCACCATTTTATCTCCTCCACCTTCTCCGAAAATATAGTATTTATTATCAGGTAATTCCTTTGGAGTAAACCAAGACATATTTTCAACTACTCCCAAAATCGGAACATTTACCGAAGGCAACAAAAACATATTCATCGCTTTGACTGCATCAGCAACTGCAACTTCTTGAGGAGTCGTCACTAAAACAACTCCTGTAACTGGAACCGTTTGAACCAAAGTTAATTGAACATCACCTGTCCCTGGAGGCAAGTCAACTACCAAATAATCCAAGTCTGACCAAATCGTATCTTGAAAAAATTGTTTGATAATCGCTGCCAATCTTGGTCCTCTTAAAACCACCGCTTGCTCTGGCTCAATGATAAAACCAATTGACATCACAGGAATTCCGTAAGCTTCCAAAGGAACTATTTTGGCTTTTCCATAAACATCTTGAATCTTTGGTTTTTGGCCAACTAAACCTAACATGGTTGGCATCGAAGGACCATATAAATCCGCATCAATCAATCCAACCTTTTTACCAGCTTGCTTTAAACCTAAAGCTAAATTTACAGCCACAGTTGATTTTCCAACGCCACCTTTTCCAGAGGCGACGGCAATGATGTTTTTGATTTGAGGAACACTAGAAGTATTTTCCTTTGCCTCCATATTTGGATTTTTCCCCATCATGTGAACATGCACATTTGCATTGGGATAAATGTCCTGGATAGCTTGAATACATGCAAAATTCAAATCAGTTTTATTTGGGGTATTCACCGAAGTCAACTCCAATTTGAATTGCACATTATTGCCATCAATCGTCAAGTCTCGCACCATACTTTTCTCAATCAAATTCATTCCTGAAATAGGATCAATCACCGTCGAAAGTGCATTTATTATTTTACCTGTTTCTATCATTATTTTTATAAAATATTTCTTCAAAAATTTGCCACAAAAATACGAAAAAACTATCAGTTAATATAATTAATAAAAAAAATCACTCCTTCATTTCTGTAGTCAATTGAAATACAAAAGCTGCTACTGCTCCGCCTGCAAAATTTGCCACTACAAAAATCCAAATGTCATTCCATCGAACCATCTCTGCCATTGAAATTCCAACTGCAACTGCTGGGTTAAAAGCTCCACCAGAAATTCCTCCGAACGCATAGGCAATTCCAATTACTGTAAACCCAATTGCAATTCCGTAAAACGAATTCCCAGCGGTACCCTTTGCTATCGCTACGTTTAAGATGACTAAGCAAAGAATAAATGTTCCTAAAAATTCTGCCAAAAGCGCCGGAAAGATATTTAAGGATAAATCTAACATCGAAATTTCTATCACAGAACTATGATCTTTCAACAAAAAACTAGCGGTTATTGTTGCTAAAAATGCCGCACTAAATTGTGCAACTAAATAACCTAAAACATCTGATTTGTACATTTTTTTGCAGAGAATAAAGGCTAGAGTAACTGCTGGGTTATAATGGGCTGATGAAATATGCCCTCCCATATAAATTACACCAATTAAAGTCATGCCTATAGCAATTGGGGCAAATGACCCAAGTCCTCCAATGACTGACATACAAATCGCCAGCATTAAGAAATATGTTCCAATAAATTCAATGATATATTTATTCATTTGAAGTTAGTTTTACTAAAATTGCTACGACCTCATGGGAAGGTTTGTCCAAAAAAAAACTATTACAAAATAATGTAATAGTTTTCCAAAATGAATTTTTATTTTCTTTTTATAAACTTTTATGCGATCCATCACAAAACGGAGGATTCGAAGTCATCTTACAAGTACAAATCCCTGCTGTTTTTTCAGCCTCTTGAGTAAAAACCATCGGAGTAAAAGAGCTTCCTTTATGAGCACCATTACACCAAGGTTGATTTTCAGATTTGCCACACGAACACCATGCATATTTTTTTCCTTCTTCAAGAGTACATCTAACTGGAGACGTTCCTCCTACTGTTGGTTTTTCCATTTTTGTATTTTTATTAGTTGAAACAATTTTTTTAAAATCGGAAGTTAGTAAAAATTAATTTTCTAACAAACTTGTCTTCGTTGAATCCGATTCTATTTTCTGTTGATTATAAATATCAAAGAAGGAAGGAACACTTTGCATTAAAAATCTTGAAAAGGAATTTGACAAAACGACAATTCCAATATCTTCTTCCAAACAAAAAGCCATCTCTGTTCGGTAACCATTCAAATATCCACCATGATAAATTAATTTTTGGTCTTTATAATCAATCGTCCTCCACCCCATCGCATAACCAACTGAATTTATCCCTCCCCAATTTCTAGCCCAAGGATTGTTTTTAGGCAATCGATTATTTTGTTTAAAAATTGGTTTTAAAGTTTCTTTGGAAAGAACTTCAGGGTGATGCCCTAATAATGCATTGACCCAAATCGCCATATCTGAAATACTAGCATTCACTCCTGCTGCAGGGAGTACTGCAAAATAATCATCTTGCTGTTCCATCGGAACACTATTTCGCGAACTATGTGGTAAAGCAATATTTTCTTCACTCATCAAACTTTCAAAATCAATTGACGCATCATTCATTTCTAAAGGTTTGTAAATGTATTCTTTCATCAACGAATCATAAGTCATTTTTGTGGAGCGTTCGAGCATCGGTTGAACCAAACTATAAGCCAAATTTTGATAAGACATCACTCTTCCAGGTGCAGCGATCAATGGAACTTCTTCTAGTCTTGGAATCATTTGTTTCAAAGATTGTCCTGCTTCAATCAAATTGCCATAAGTATGTCTTGGCAAACCGGTGGAATGACTAAGCACATGCTTTAAATTTAAAACCTGAGTTGCAGAGTCTTCAATTAATCGAAAGTTTGGAATATAATCTTTGACTTTAGAATTCCATCTAAGCTTTTTTTCAGCTACAACTTGTGCAGCCAAAACTGAAGCAAAACCCTTGGATAAAGAGGCTATTCGAAAAACGGTATGTTTATCAACTGAATCTCTCGTCCCTGACTTTTTTAAACCAAAACCTTCTTGCATCAAAATCTTTCCATCCTTAACAATTGCAACTGCCATTCCCGTTGGCGCATTTTTCAATTCAAATTGTTCTTCAATAATGAATTTATATTCATCAATTAAAGCTTGTTCTGAATGGGAAAAATTTGACTTTTTAGGAAGTATTTTTTCTTTAGCTTGGGAGGGAGTACAATTTTGTAACAATAAAATTGCAAAAACTATTAAGGCAAATCCGAACCATCTCTTTTCAAAATTCATCAAACTATGTTTATGTTATTAAAACCAAATACTTGGGCAAAAGTATAATGAGAATTTTGACGAGTGAATTTTTTTGATAGTTTTTTAGGAAAAACAGCTAAAAAAGTCGCCGTCAAAAACTCAATATATTTTGTCCAAGTATTTAGAATCCAAAAAACCGAATAATTAATTAATTCTCAAAATATCTTTTTGGAATAAATATTATTGTACAATTTAAAGTAGCTAATTTTGTTTTGAATTATTCCATTGATAAGTCCAAAATCGTATAAGTTTTCCATATATTTGATTCGCATTTTTCCTATCATACTATTCGAAGACAAAATTGTTATTTTTTTAAAATTCAGAAGGGACTTCCATAACTATTAATTTCTAAAAGTTAATTCTTTTAGGCTAACCTAAATTAACACCAGATGAATTTCAAAACGCCTGTTGCATTCTTCACTTTTATTTTCCTTATTGTTTCTTTTCCAATTTTTTCACAAACTGAAGAAGGATTTGAATTACTTCAAAACGATGAATTCGAATCTGCTATTGCCTCATTTGAAGAAGATTTGAATGATAAATCTATGTCTATTTTTGCAAATTATGGATTGGCAAAAATATATGCTGATAGTTCTTTTTCAGAAGTAAATTTAGACAAGGCATGGGAGTATTTTTTAGAATTTAATGAAGGATATAAAACTTATAAAACTAAGAAAAAAGATCAGTACAAAAAGAAGTTCAAAATTAAATCCTCTAAATTAAAAAAGCAGATTACGGAAGATGCAATTGCTTTTGCCCAAAAAGAAAATTCTGTTGACGCATACGATCATTTTTTAACTTTTTATAAAAAATCGAAACTTTCATATCGTAAAGAAATTGAATTAACTCGCAATCAATTAGCTTACGATAATGCACTAGAATCTAATAACAGCATGGCTTTCCGTATATTTTTAGAAAAATATAAAAAGTCACTCAGATCAAAATCACCTAAACTTCTCAAGGAAGGAGAAAAAAGATTCTTCGAGCTTTCCATGGTGGAAAATGGTTGGAATAGTTTTGAAAAATTTGCCAGAGAAAATTCGCGAAATCCATACGTAAAAGACCCCGGAGCGAAAACATATCTTATTATTCATGATCTCAAAGACAAAACAAAATACCTCGAATTCATCGATGATTATCCTAAGAGTTTACATCAAAAATTTGCCAAAGATCAATTAGTTACACAAATGCTTAAAAATGGCAACACAGCAGAATTTAACTGGTTTTTGCTCTCCTATCCTGAACATAAATCTTCGAATGATTTATGGAAAAAATTCTTAGAAACTTACGTTGTCGAAAATGGAGAAAGTAGCATCAAAGAATTTGCAAAAATGTATCCTCAATATCCGTTTCAATTAGAATTGAAGAATGAAATAGAATTGGTTGTACAAAAAGAGGAAAAGGATGCTTTCAATAGAGTTCAAAAATCTAAAGATGTAATTGCATTGTTAGCATTTTGGGAAAGATATCCTGAAAGTGATTTCTCTTCAAAAATCGAGTCACAAATTTCATCCCTAGTTGGAAAAAATTCAACTATTCTAGTTCTCGAAAAATACTTAAGTTTAAGTATGAATGTTTCTAAAAAAGAAGAGTTAGCTGCTCATCTTTATTCGATGTACACAGAGGATTTAAGAGTAGACAATTTGCAGAAATTTCAAAATAAGTTTGGAAAAATATTCCAAGATTCCTCAAAAATTGAAAGGGACTTAGCCTTAGCCGCTCGGTTCGAAGATTTGAAAGACAGGACTTTTGATGAAAAACAAAATGAAGAATTTTCATTATTCATTAGAGACGCAGCACCTCATCGAGCAGCCTTTCAAACTTTACTAAAAATGATCAACGATGATCTAAAAAATAAAAACTGGTCAAAAGCCAAATTGACCATGAGAAAATATAGACCTTATTTCGAAAAAGAATCAAGCCTTTATAATCAACTTTTTGATGCCTTAAATGCCCAAAAACAAAATGTCAATCTAACGAAATTAGGTAGCGAAATAAATTCGGAAGGAAGTGAATATGCACCATTAATTTCTGCTGATGGAAAAACACTTTATTTCTGCGCAAAATATCGAGTTGATAATATAGGAAAGGAAGATATTTTCATTTCTCATAAAAAGGATAATCAATGGTCACAAGCGAGGATGATGCCGGGAATAAATACGGTTTCTTCAAGTGAAGCTCCCGAGGCCATTTCGGTTGACGGTACTCAAATGATGATGTTCCAAAATGGTCAACTCTGTTATAGCAATCAAACTTATGATGGTTGGTCCGAATTAGAATTTTTACCAACCTCAGTAAACAGCGCCAAATGGCAGGCAGATGCATCTATTTCGAGTGACGGAAGAGCATTGTTATTTGCATCGGCTCGAAAGGATATTGTGGGATTTAATAAACAGAATAATTTGGATATTTATGTTGCTCTAAAAAACGAAAAAGGTATTTGGCAAGATGTGATTAATCTAGGGCAACAAATCAATACACCATTTTTAGATCGTTCACCTTTTTTACATCCTGATATGAAAACGTTGTACTTTAGTTCAACTGGTCATGGAGGTTTTGGAGAAATGGATGTTTTTAAAACGACTCGTTTAGATGACACTTGGACCAATTGGAGTACGCCTGTAAATTTAGGTCGAGAAATAAATACACCTAACAATGATTGG